>CAMBEX010000023.1 GCA_945865865.1 Bdellovibrio sp. ZAP7 | reverse complement strand
GGGTTGTGTACCAAATTCCTGGAAATGTTAGGCACCTGCCGGCCGGAATACCGCCGCAAGACGCACTTCCTAATGGAATTCGCCAGGGCCTCAACTCCAATCGAAAACTGGGCTACACGGGGCCCTGTCCCCCAGAAGGTGACGAGGCGCACCACTATTTCTTTCGACTCTATGCGCTCAGCAGAACACTGCCGATACCAGCCCGCGCAAACGCTCAGCAAATCATGGAGTGCATTCAGGCTGAAGGGCCCGACGTGCTTCTTGCCACTGCAGAAGTGCACGGCCTCTATCGCAGAATGCCAAGCGAGTTTAGAAGAGCCGGCTGATCGCTGCCACAAACTGGGCGACGGCCCGCTCTAGGCACTGCCATTGCATTGCTCTCGGTCATAAGGAGATTCACATGAAGAAGCTTATTGCTTTCACCTCAATTGCGTTGAGTGCCGTCTTTGCGGTCGCTCTCATCAACAGTGAAGCCGGCGAAAATTACGGCAAGCCGAGCGCCGAGTCGTCGGAAATTAAAAAAGATCACTGGGCCAGCGCCTCATCCTGCACGGACGATAGCGGCATCACCCATAAACGCGGTCAAAAAGGCTTTGAATCGTGCGTCCAGGTGATGCGCGATCAGGAACACGAAATGAGTGGTGAAGTTTACATTGAAGAAGAACAGGCAGCCACTGTCGAACAGGCAGCCCCCGAAAAGTCTAAATCTGGCAGCAAATACAAGCTCGACAAGGACACCGTGGATACCGGCTCGACTTACTATTGATTTCTAGAAAGTATTGAACTCAAAGCCATCTCAGGGTCCTCCGCAAGGAACGTCCTTGAGGTGGCTGCATTTTTCGGTTGGCGCAGGTGCGGCACTAAAGCTAAGAACGAGCCATGCGAAAAGAAAAAGGTTCTGCACAGGCCACCCCTCATGCGCTCAGCAACGCACGCCCAGACGGCGCGCGCGTCATTCAAGAAGCCAAGCTCGAACGTTTTGCCAACCGCACCAATCATCGGCGCTACACGGTCGAGTTTAGCTGCCCAGAATTTACCTGTGTCTGTCCCGCATCGGGATTTCCAGACTTCGCGACGATTCAGATCAAATACGTTCCGCGAAAATGGTGTGTCGAACTCAAGAGCCTCAAGCTCTACTTGAATCAGTTTCGTGATCGCGGAATTTTTCACGAAGACGTGGCCAATGTCCTATTAGACGATCTGGTCAAACTTCTAGACCCTTGGGAAATGGACTTGGTTGCCGACTTCAACGTGCGCGGCAACATCAAGACCATTGTGCGCGCCTCGCACAAACGAAGCGGTCGTTGATCGATTGCGTTCAGTGTGACCTTTTGGACACGTTGAACGCCTGATACCCTTTTGGGCTTTCGTAGAGATCAAACTCAACATCATCGCCAGGCTGCAGTGATTTACGCGCCGTGGCCTTGTCCCCGACTATCGCCGAGAAATGAACGAACACTTCGTCTTTGGATGCCGCGCCGGAGCGTTCGGAAATCTCGACTCGCTCAATAAAGCCAAATCCCTTGGCATCGTCGAACCATTTGACCTTCCCCACCGCCATGAGGTCGTCTCCTTGAGTCTGTTCTGAGGCAAAGTCCCTTTTGCCCCTGACTTAAGTGTGCATAGTCCGAACGCGTGTGTCAAAAAAATGCTGCGGATCGGTGGAAGAGGGCTATTCCGGGCGGTCCGCTGAGCTGAATTCAAAGACAATCTCGTCTTTGGCCACGTAACCTAAAACCCGTCGAATTTCGCGCTTTTGTTCCACCTGGCTTTGTTCCAATCGCACCTGGTCGGATGAAAGCCCGATGATCTGCGATTCGATCTCGGCGAGCTGGGCCTGCTTAGATCGCAGAAGGCCGTTCAGGCGGAGGAGTTGGAGCCCGCCCGGCGGCATTCCCAGAACTTGAGTGAGGACTCCCGAAAGTAAAAAGAGCCAAATGACAAAGGCACCCGCCCAGAGCCGATGCGGAGTCACGGATGTAGAAATAGAACCCAAAGCGTTTGCTCTCATGGACTTCCTGTCTCGTTTTCCGTGCGGCTAAATTTCACCCCACGCGCCCACCGGAGCCCATCCTAGGCCCCGATTATCGGGCTTTCTTAAACGCCGAAATTCCCAGAAACTTTGCCCGGCCGCCCAGCTGTTCTTCGATTCGAAGAAGCTGATTGTACTTCGCGATCCGGTCCGTGCGAGAAGCTGAACCCGTTTTGATCTGACCACAGTCGGTGGCAACTGCCAGATCCGCGATAAACGTGTCCTCCGTCTCCCCGCTTCGATGCGATGTGATTGCGGCATATCCTGACTGCGCCGCCATCTTCATCGTTTCTAAAGTCTCGCTGACCGTGCCGATCTGATTGAGTTTAATCAAAATGGCGTTTGCGGTCTTTTGCTCAATCCCTTTTTTCAAAAACACAGGATTGGTCACGAAGAGATCATCTCCGACAAGCTGACAACGTTTTCCTAGGCTTCGAGTCATCTCAGCCCAGCCCGCCCAGTCATGCTCGGAAAGTCCGTCTTCAATAGAAATGATAGGGTATTTTTCTACCCATTGGCTATAAATTCCGATCATTTCATTTGAAGAAATTTTCTTGCCTTCAAACTGGTAAAACCCTTCTCCCGCAGTGAACTCACTGGCAGCCGAATCGAGCGCCAGGAAAATGTCGTGGCCGGGTTTGTAACCAGCCTCGGTGATCGCTTGCATGATCGCGTCGAGCGCCTGTGCATGCGGATGTTCACCCTGAAAAACAGGCGCAAATCCCCCTTCGTCCCCCACTCCGGTCGAAAGGCCTTTGCCGTGCAGAATTTTTTTCAGTCGATGAAAAATCTCTGTGCCTGCGCGAAGCGCCTCTGAAAATTTTGAAAATCCAGCGGGAACAATCATGAACTCCTGAAGCGCAAGTCCGTTGTCGGCGTGTTTGCCGCCGTTGATGATGTTCATGAGCGGAACCGGAAGCGTCGTTCCTTGCGATCCAAAAATTTCCGCTAGGGACCGATAGGTGGGTTGCGACTTCGCCGCCGAATACGCACGCGTAAATGCCATGCTGACTGCCAAAATCGCGTTCGCACCCAATTTGGCTTTATTGGGAGTGCCGTCAAGTTCAAGCATGAGCTTGTCGAGTTCGGCTGGGTTTTTAAATTCTTTTCCGACGATGGCTGGCGCGATCATCTCGCGAACATTGTTGACAGCCTTGAGTACGCCTTTTCCCGCGTAGCGCTTGGCATCTCCATCACGAAGCTCTAGCGCCTCGCCTTCGCCAGTCGATGCGCCCGAAGGAACGATCGCGCGTCCCGTGTGAGAGTCGAGCGCCAGGTCCACTTCGACCGTGGGAAAACCGCGTGAATCCAAGACTTCGCGTGCCAACAGACTTTTGATTTTCATTGTGTATCCTCGGGGCGACAATTTTCCACAGGCCCCCAAGCATAGCAATGCCAAAACCCAACTCCCTTACTCATCCTCAGGAGTGGCGACGCCTTTCATCTGATTGACGGCGTTGAACGCTGCGACTTTGTAGGCCTCAGCGAGAGTCGGATAATTGAAGACGCTGTTGATAAAATAATAAACATCGCCCTCCAGAGCCATGACGGCCTGGCCGATGTGAATCAAATCCGCGGCGCTGTCCCCAACGATGTGCACTCCCAGAATCTTGTGGGTCTTGCGGTCCACCATGAGCTTCAACAATCCCCACTTGTCGCCCACGATCTGGCTTCGTGCGAGTTCACGGTAGCGTGCGCGGCCCACAATCAGGTCCACGGACTTGTCCTGGCTCAGATCCTCTTCTGTTCGGCCCACCATAGAGATTTCCGGAATCGTGTAAATTCCGTACGGAAAAATTTTTGGCATTTTGTGGCTCGAACGCGGGTCCTCAATCTTAAACGCGTGACCGCAAGCAATGCGCCCTTGCTCCATGCTGGTCGAAGCGAGCGCGGGCGCGCCGATCACATCCCCCACTGCATAAACATTTGGAATATGCGTCCTAAAGTGCTCGTCCACTTTTACGAGACCCCGTTCGTCGCATTGAATTCCGACCCCACTTAGGCCTAACGCTTCTGTATTTCCGTACCGCCCCTGCGCAACAAGAACGACATCCGTCTTAATCTGGCGACCATTCGAAAGATGAACGACCGATCCTGAGCGAAGACTCCTAGGTGAAGGTCGATCTATTTTTTTTGCCTCAACTTCGAGCAACACTTCTACTCCCTGTTGAGAGTAACGATCCACCAGATGGTCAACGATTTCTCGATCCACCGAGGCCAAGATCTCATGTCTGCGATCGACCAAAAATACTTTGGTTCCTGCCGTTGCGAACATACTTGCGTATTCGCAGCCGATGATTCCCGCCCCCAGGACGACCAGAGTCTTGGGAGTCTTTTTCAAACTCAAAATCGTATTGCTGTCGTGAACCGTTTTACCATCAATCGCCAGGTGGGCTGCCGCCACCGGACGCGCACCCGTAGCGATGATAATAAAAGAGCCGGTCAGTTTGTCGATGCCCTTGCGAGAGCTCACTTCAACATCGTTGGATGAAACGAGGCGCGCTTTTCCGTTGAGGACCTTAACTCCGTTTCGCTTGAGCTGGTCAAAGATCACTTGAGCTTCACCACTCACGACGCGGTCACGGCGGCGGACTAATCTGGGCATTTCAGGAAGCTCCGTTTTGCGGAACCCCCGTCGCACGACATTCTCACCTTCTTGAGCGAGTGTTCCCCGCGAACTGAGAGACCATCGGTAAACGGATTCACGAAAAGATTTGGAAGGAATAGTGCCGGAGTGAAGACATCCGCCGCCGACGATCGGATAGTCCTCCACGATCACGACTTTTTTTCCGGCTTTGGCTCCTTGCAGGGCCGCGCGCTGTCCGGCAGGGCCTGAGCCGATGACAATCAGGTCGAAGAGCATAGACTTATCCTAACCTACGAGGGCCCGTCACTGCCGCACTATTTTTGGGAAATTTCGCCTAGGCAGCGTGCTTGTTGTTGGCCACGAGCTGAACGTACCAATCGGGGGGAGTAAACTTCTCGCGCGGAAATGGAAGACGATTGACTTCAATCTCCTCCATAAAGCTCGGTAGGTTGCCCGTCGAAATCAACTCGCCCACGATCTTTCCGTCAGCACTCTTGCCTCTTTGGATGAACTTATAGATGTCGACAATCTTGTAGCGACCCTGCTCATCCACATCCGCGACGACCTCAGAGATGTGCGTGATTTTGCGCGTCCCGTCATCCATACGCTTGATCTGAACGACCAGGTGAATCGCCGCGGCAATCTGTCGCCGAATCGCCATCACCGGAACATTCGTGTCACCCATCATTGAAAGAGTTTCGAGACGAACAAGCGCATCATAGGGCGTATTGGCGTGGGTCGTACCCATCGATCCGCCATGACCCGTATTCATCGCTGTGATTAGGTCGAGCGCCTCCGGTCCACGCACCTCACCGACCACGATGCGATCCGGACGTAAGCGCAGGGCAGAACGAATCAGGTCACGAATCGTGACTGCGCCTTTTCCCATCGGATCAGGAGCCTTGGTTTCAAAAAACACGACATGCTCGGCCTGAATTTTCAATTCCGAGGCGTCTTCGATAATCAAAAGTCTCTGGGCTTTTGGAATCCGCGAGCCCAGCACATTCAAGAACGTGGTCTTTCCTGAACCTGTACCGCCCGAGACAATCAGATTTTTGGCCAGAAAAACGCCCACATCCAAAAATCGCGCGGCGTCTTTCGAAATGGTACCGCGATTGATCAGATCCACAAATGTAGGAACCGAGGTCCCAAACTTTCGGATTGAAAGCGTGGTCCCGCGCCTTGAGCACGGCGGCAATACGGCATGAATACGGCTACCATCCGGAAGGCGTGCATCGAGGGTCGGATTTTCTTCGTCGATTCGGCGGCCAACAAACTGTGCGATGTTGCGGACAGCAGCTTGGAGCGCTTGTTCGTCCAAAAACCTGGCCTGAGTTTTTTCGAGCAGCCCTCTGCGCTCGATAAAGATCTCGCCAGGGCCATTGACCAAAATTTCGCTCACGCTCTCGTCGTCGAGAAACTCTTTGACCGGCTGGAGAAACGTGATGACTGTATCTTGAAATACACCCATATTCGTCTAGCTCGACACCAGCTCCCGCACGATCATCGTGCCTTCCATTCCATTCACTGGACAATAAAACCGGTATTTGCCCGGCGTGCTCGGAGTGAACGTAATCTCCTCGATCTTTTGCGAACGCACCTGTTTGCGAACCTGAAACGCGTCCATCATGATGCAAAGCGAATTTTTAGATGCGCCCGTCACGTACATTCGAACCGGAGTGTCGCGATTGACAAACACGGTCTTTGGAAAATATCCCAGATCGCTTGCGATGAGCGCGACCTCTTGAACGCCTCTCCCTTTCATGGGGAGAATCGCATCCACAGTCGTCGTGCTTTCGGGAGACGCCGCCCGGCTCTGAATCGAGTCACTGGCAAGCCAGCGCCCGCGTGAACCCCTGTCTTGCCGAGCCACGCTGACTTCGAGACCCTCGCTGGAGTGATCTCCAAATCGAGACTCCGCGTACTCCTCGTCAGTGTCGCGCCAGTTGAGATCTTTAGGAGTAGGTGGATCCAGAACAATCGTTCCGGCAAATGCGCTGAGTTCCAGTGCCATGAGTGCACTCAGAACCGCCCCTGCTTTTAACTTGATGAGTCTTGCCCGTTCCATGGGTATTCCCTCTTTCACTGACTTCTCGGACAAAGCTTTCAAAATCTTAATGTCACAGTGCTCGACAGTCTGATGAATTCTTAGACAGAGGCGGAATGGCACCGCGCCGGGAGGATGCCCTATTACGGAAAATCTCGCGTTCTAAAAATATAAGCGATTTCAACTGCTTACGGATTATTATTCAACTAAAGTGTAATCCTTTGGCAGTCGCGAAAATAACTCGCGCCTCTGGCACCCCACTTGCTCAAGTGCGCCCCGAGATTATGAACAACACCAATGTCGTTTCGCTGTCAGAGTTCCGTCAGTTCAAAGCCCACGTACAGTCTCGGACCCCTACCCCCGAAGAATACGAGTACCAGGCCCGAATCCTGGTCATGGACAAGCTTGAGCTTCTCGAAGAAATGCTTCGATACCAACAAGAGCGCTCCACGATCGGACATCTCACCCCGATGATGATGATCCAGGGGAGATCCCTCTTTAGGGCGCTTGAAGAAAAATCAGAAACCCAGGAGCTGAGAGTCCTCGCTCGCTCGTACCGCAGACACCTCGAGCAAGAACTCGCCGATCACTACCGCAAGGATTTGGCGAAGCGAACCCGCTAGAGCAGATTGCTTGCCAGCTCCGAGAGCTTCGAGCGCTCACCCTTGCTGAGTGTGATATGCGCCGAGATCGCCTCGTCCTTGAATCGATCCACGAGGTAGACCAAGCCGTTGTTGGCCGAGTCCACGTACGGATTATCGATCTGAAAGCTGTCGCCCGTGAGAACGATCTTGGTGTCATCACCCGCACGCGTAACGATCGTCTTGATTTCATGAGGCGTGAGATTTTGTGACTCATCGACAATCAAGTATTGCTGCGGAATCGAACGACCGCGGATGTAAGTCAGCGGTTCGATCTGAAGCAAGCCTTGGTTCATGAGCTCCTGACAACCTTTTCCGGCCCCACGTCGTCCCTTCGCGCTTGTCGCTCCAAAGAGAAAGTCGATATTGTCGTAAATCGGCTGCATCCAGGGATTGAGCTTTTCTTCGATATCGCCTGGCAAAAAGCCGATGTCTTTTCCGAGAGGAAAAACAGGGCGCGAAACCAGCAGTCGATGATAAATTCCTTCGTCGACCGTTTTTGCAAGACCCGCCGCGATCGCAAGAAGGGTCTTACCCGTTCCCGCTTTCCCGACGAGACTCACGAGCTTGATGTCATCGTTGAGGAGCGCGTCCATCGCAAACGACTGCTCCGCATTTTTCGGAAAAATTCCCCACAAGCCTTCCACGGGCTTGACGAGAGGAACCACGCAATCGAGCTCTTTACTAAAGCGCCCCATCGCGGTGTGAGTTTGATTGGCCGAATCGCGCAGGATTAAATACTGATTAGGCTTGAGGCCAGTGGGCCCGGCAAATTCCTTGATCTTTTCAAACGCGAGCCTTTTTTGGGCGTAAAACTCATCTACGAGGTGCGCGTCGACCGCAAGGGTCGCTGCGCCCGCGTAAAGCTGATCGGGTTCAACGCTCGATGGTTCGTAATCCTCAGCAAGGACCCCGAGAGCGTCGGCCTTGATTCGAAGATTGACGTCTTTGGTGACAAAAACCACTGGACGCTTGGGCTGCTCTTTTTTGAGCGAGATCGCGAGCGCCAGTATTCGGTTGTCGGCTTTGTCCATCTGCAGCTCAACCGGAAGCGGGTGATTGCCTCCGAGCTCAACGGTGACCATTCCGCCATTGGGGATCCTGACCCCTTTGGAGAGTTCGCCATCCGCTCGCATCTCGTCGAGTTTTCGCGAAAACAGTCGCGCATGGCGCCCGTTTTCACTCATCTCTCGCTTAAAGCGATCGATCTCTTCGAGCACGACGATCGGAACGATGATGTCGTTATTGCCGAACTTGAAGAGTGCCTGTGGATCAAAAAGAAGAACGTTGGTGTCGAGTATGAAGGCTTTGCGCAACTTGAGTTCCCTCTCGAGTTGACTGCTGTGGCGGGCATACCGTCGCCCTTAGTCTGAACTGTAAAGGGGTCTCCGCAAGAGTGTCAATAGGACGGCGGGGAATTAAATATCAAACTTGAGCGCGAGCTTGAGCAGGTAGCGGCGATTGTCCTCCTGATTGGCCGCCACGCCCAGCTCCTCGGCGTAAGTCAGCGCCGTAATCTTAAAAAACCAGAACGAAAAGCTCGTTCCATAGGTGAAGTAAGTCTCGTGCAACCCCGCGTAAAGAGCGATCATCGGGAGCTTAAACTCAAAACCTAGGTGATTTTTTCTGCGCCAATCGGTGTCCTCAAGGATGTGGCTGAAATCGTAGGCCGCGATGATATTCATGACGATCAAGTCCATCTGAGCCGCAACCCCCAGGGTCCAGTTGCCTCGAATCGGGTCGGGGCCCGCACCGCGAAACGTCGTATCGCCTACGTCGGTAAACGAAGTGCCCGCACTCAGCTTCAATCCGTTTTTGAGCTTCTTGATGTATTGAGCACCTAGATCCAGGCCGTAGCCTACTTTGAATGCCCCGGTCATTTGCTTGAGCAGCTGAGTATTGGCTGAGACGAGCTGGGATATCTGCAGGTCGTGGTAACCGCCCCGACGGTAGAGCATCTTGCCGCCGATGCCCACGCGGAGTTCACCACTTTTTTTGCGCCTTTTTCCAACGGAGGTCCCAAAGGCCGCCTGAATCCCATTAGTGGTCTGGTAGCCGATTTCGAACTGAGGAAAGACTGTGTTTTGCGAGAAAAAGGCGGTTTGACCATCAACCAATAGTCCCAACCCGAAACCGGGCGCTAAAAAAATAGAAGTCGTCTGCGCCTGAGCGTAAATATTTTTGCCCATCAGAATTTGAAGAGAATCTGCGCTGAAATTTTGAAATGCCTCCGTACCCTCCTGGTAGATCGATAGGATATCCGTCGAGGTGTGCAGGTCGAGATTGAGGAACTTGAAACTCGTTCGCGGATTGCCAGCCATTCCTGCGGGATTATAAAAAAGCGCCTGTTCGTCATCAGCAAGCCCTACAAAGGCACCGCCCATGGCTTGCGCTCGAGCGCCCCGATAGAGACGCCGGAGTTCGTGGCTCTTGGCTTGCGCGTGATCGAGTCCCGGCCAAAAGGTCACTAAAAATAAAAGGGCCGTGAGGCCGGCCATGGCGCAAAAACGTTTCACGGAGGAGCATCTCCCCAACCCGCATTGGCTGCGCTCACGAGTGCTGCCGCTGAACAAATCGCTTCGGGAGTTGTGCAAACCCCCCGATGCCGCAAAGTTGCGGGACAGGTCGTGCACGAAATGCCACAGACGGTACAGGCCGCTTCACAGGCGGCATCAAATCCCAAGGCTAGAGTCTCAAACGCAGTTTTGACCGAGTCGAGTTTGCCGTTGGCACTTGCGGCCACCGCAGTGAGCGAATCACCCAGATTCAAAATGGCCGAAGCATACGAGCAGCCGATCTCGTTCATGACTGCATCTGTTGCGGCAAATCCGGCTTGAAGTGACCACGGCAAATCTGCGCCCTGCAAGGAATCAACGTCGGGTTCACCAAATTGATTATTCAAAACTCCGAGCGTTGCCATCGAAACAAAAACCATATGAAAGTTGGCCTCGTCGTCGCGCATCGAAGAAAGCATCGAACCCAGGTTGTTCTCATCGCTGCTGACTCGGTAGGATTCGGGAATCACCATCCCGGGCTTGAGCCATGCCATGAGCGCATCAGCGGCGTACCAAGCGCTCTCCGCCTTCGCGTCCGTCGCGGTGAGAGCAGGATTGGTGGAAGCGCCTGACGGAAAAAGTACCGCAAAAAGCTGAAAAAGGTCGCTCATGTCCGCTGAGGCCAAATCCCCGATGAGTCCAAAAAAATCCACGCCCGCACGGCATGCGTGCGCCGCCGCGCGAAGTTCGCGTGTCTGGTCTTCGCTGTACTCAGAATTATAAACAGGCTCGATCATTTCGATGGCCGAAGTACAATCGCCTTTGTTCAAAACCTGATTGACGGAATAGTAGATCGCCTGGCGCCCGTACTCAGTCGTGTAGTCAGTATTCGGCGCGGAGCACGCTACGAAAATCAGCGCAACCAGGCCGAACCCAAAATGACTTTTTGAAAAACGAACCAAGCTCCGCCTCGCTTCCTGTGAAAACGGACCCAAACTATTCAGCAGGACTCGAGAAACGAAACAATCCGGCGGCAACCTTCGCTCAACTGCTTGTCGTCAGTCGAAAAGCTGAGTCTCAGCCACTCGGGCTCTCCAAACGGAGCGCCTGCCACCACAGCGACTCCGGCTTTTTCCAAGATCCTCTCAGCAAAGCCAACGGAGTCCTCACCTGCTCTCAAGTACCCACCCACCCCAAAGAAAACGTAGAACGCTCCCTGTGGGACGAATACCTTAAGTTTGCCTGCTTTTTTGAGGATTTCCAACGCAAGATCACGCCTGCGCCGGTAGGTCTCGATCTGACCTGCAAACTCGGCTTCTGGAAGCTTTAAAGCGGCAAGACTTGCCCACTGAGCCAGCGCATTGATGCCCGAAGTGCTTTGACCCTGAATGGTACTCATCGCTTGCGTGATCCACTGAGGCGCAACCGACCATCCGATTCGCCATCCGGTCATCGCGGCGGCCTTTGACATTCCATTGACGGTAATCACACGGTCGCGAAGGGCGGGCGCGGCCTCCAAGAACGAGCAAAACGAAACATCACTCAGGGCGATCCGGTCGTAAATCTCATCACTGATCACGCAGACGTCGGGCGCCTGCGCGAGCACTTCGCCGAGTGCGGCGAACTCTGCCTTTGAGTACATCGCGCCTGTGGGATTGGAGGGCGAGTTGAGCACGACCACTCGGGTACGAGCAGTCAACGCGCCTCGAAGCTGCGAAGGCGTGATCTTAAAGCCCTGCTCAAAGGTCGCCCGCAAAATCTTGGGCGTGCCCCCCGCAAGCTTGACCATCTCGGGATAGCTTAACCAAAAAGGTCCCGGAATGATCACCTCATCGCCCGGATTGAGCAGAGCGAGAAACGCGTTAAATAAAGCTTGTTTACCGCCATTGGTGACGACGACATCACCCGCCTTCCACTGCGTCGAGGCAGTGGCCGTGGGTTGCTGAAGATTTGTTTTTCGCGCAACCGCCTCGCGAAGCTCCAAAACTCCGGGCACCGGAGTGTATTTGGATTTATGCGCATCGAGCGCGTCTCTCACCGCTACGTTCGCCACTTCCGGAACGTGAAAATCCGGCTCCCCGGCCGTGAGATTGACGACATCCACGCCACGCGCCTTGAGCGCCTGCACCAGCGCATTGAGCTTGAGCGTCGCGGATTCTGAAACCCCTTCGAGTCGCGAAGCTAGCCGATGCTTAGCGCTTTCCATCGGGGGCCTCCGTCTTGATGCGTCGCTTGAGCCGCTGGGTGACGCCAGCAGGAACGTAGTTAGAAACATCCCCTCCGTACCGAAACAACTCTTTGATCATCGAAGAGCTCACAAAATAAAGATCCTGCGAGGTCATCATGAAAATCGTCTCGACATCGGCATTGATCTGTTTGTTCATGCTGGCCATCATGAACTCGTACTCGAAATCGCTTGCCGCGCGCAGCCCGCGAATCACCGCTGAGACATCGTGTTTTTTGGCGTAATCCATAATCAGACCGGGCCAGCGATCCACCTTCACGCCTTTGCGATCGGAGGTCACTTCTCGAATGAGCTCGACGCGCTCCTCGACCGAAAACAATGGATTCTTTTTTTCAGTACCCGCGACGACGATCGTGATGTCCGAAAAGAGCGTCAGGCTGCGATCTAAAATATCCAGATGCCCGTTGGTAATGGGGTCAAAAGATCCAGGATAAATCGCTTTGCGACTCACGAAGCTCTCCCGTCTCGTCGCTGCAACTGAAAACCAGCACTTAGCCGCGACGCTGATATGTGGTTAGGACACTATCACCATAGTTTTTCTCACGAACTTTGACAAGAAACGGAAGTTCATCGGGCAAAGACGCAGGGACGGATTTCTGAATTCCCCATTCCAGACTGAAAACTCCGCCCACTGAAAGACAGCTTTCCCACGGAAACCGCTCAAGCAACTTCAGCTCCCAGCCCTCGATATAGGGTGGATCAGCCAAAACGATATCAAAGGGGCCTCCCGAAAACCCGCCTACGCCGAGCAGTTCTTCGACATCACGAGTGAGGATTGCAGCTTTGTCCTGCACTCCCAACGTCTGGGCATTTTTTTGAATGAGCTTGGCCACGGGTTTTACGGATTCGACAAAGGTCACTTGGTCCGCGCCGCGCGAAAGGGCTTCAAAGCCCAAGGCGCCTGATCCCGCGAAAAGGTCCAGTACGGTCGCACCCGCGATCCGAGTTTGAAGTGAATTGAAAAGGGCTTGTCTGAGCTTGGACTGCGTCGGGCGGGTATGCTCGCCCTTAGGCGTTTCAATCGCACGACCGCGAAACTCGCCACCGGTGAGCCTAAGCATGGGGATTTAAGGTTCCTTTATGCGGCCTGTTTACGTGAAGCACCCCGGTGGACTGGGATTTTAAATTCCGTTCCATCCGAAAGTTCTACATGCAACGCACCGTCATTGAAACCGACTGTGATGTCCTGACCCGCAAATTCGTACCTCAGCTTGAGCCTCATCTGGCCGGAGAGGGTCATCGTCAGACAGCCCTCATCACCTTGGGTAGAGCCCTGTTCGGCCTTTCCCTGCTGCGCACGAAACGGAATCACGGACGAGTCGTCTTCTGACATCTCAGATTCTCCGCCTTCTGTTTGGGACACTGATGGGCCTTCGCCCTCGGATTCATCGCGTTCGCGAATACCCGCTAAAATTTCTTCCATCGGAGCGTCCGCCGCTTCTCCAGACTCGTACTCCTCGCCCCCTCCATGACCTCTGGCTGTAGCCCCAAAGAGTCCGAGCGACGCGGCAATAGGCGCGCTCCCCGTGGCAAACTGGGTCATACCCAATTGGAGTGTTTGAATTTCACCCAAAAGCTCAGAAAGGGCTTCATCCACGCCTTCGGGCGCGCTCGTCTGTGTGGTGTCGTCTAATTTCCGCGGCGGCAAAGACATCGTTCTCTCCTCAACACTGAGCGCATCGGAAAAATCGCCCGTAAAGTTTAAATCAAGGGAAATTTAAGTGCCGCCGGACTCGGCCCGATGCGTTAGATCTTTAACAATTGGGGGGGGCCAAAAAAAGCTTATATAACATTGAGTTGACAATTTGACGGACCGACCCGACAGGATTCAGCTTCGTCAAAAAATTTTCGCTCCTGAGCACTGGGGTTTGCTGCTATCTAACGCGCTCCCAAAACTACGGAAACCCGGACTGAATGGAACGCTGGAACCTCACATCGCTGCTTCTCAAAACGCCCGCCGAGCCTTCGGCTCTGGGCGCTGATGCTGCGCACCACGTTGCAGGCCAACCCGCTCAGGGCTTGATGTCATTTTTGCTGCCACCAGACCCCTCCGTTGCTTTAATTCGCACCCCCCTAGACCCGTCTGGATTGTTTCCTGAGATTCGCGTCAAGATGAGGCGCCTCATGCAAGACGCATCGCCCCAGTCGGCTCCCTTTCACTCAGAACAGGCTTCAGCGTCACAACACATTTCTTTTTTTGAACCCACCATCACCGCACTCGTTCGCCAAATCCGGGAGGACCTCGAAAACAATCCTTCTGCGACGCTGGCGCTCAACCGCTCCCGCCGCGAAGCGATTGTTCTTCATCTTGAGCGGCTCTCCGGAGCCTCTCCAACGACTCTGTCTCTGGTTGCAGATTCAAAGAAATCGACTCAACCCGGAGGCATGTTTTCAAAAATGAGCACCCCGCCTGGAACCCGAAGCGCAAGCCCGCTTCAGGACGCCGGTGAGAAACTCAAAAAGTGGCTCGAAGGCCCCAGGACTCCCGCGCAGCAAAATGCACTCGAATATTATTACGAAGAAGTTGCTCTGATCGCCATCGGACAAGCCATCCTGCTCAAAGGCTGGTCGGATCGTGGGGTTCGTAACTGGCGTGCTCAGGATCTCGTCGATCTGAACGCAACCATGAACGGTCATCTCAGGCGTTATGTGCCCATTGATCGCGAAGGCTGGCAAGTTCACCAACGCAATCTCTATTCCTGGTACCAACTCACGCCCCGCGCGCGTGAAGCGATTTGGAATGAGTTTTCCTCATGGAGAATCGTCGACGAAGGCCCTGAGCTTTTAGTAGGACTTCTGAGAAAGGCGAGACAAATCCATTCCGAACGCTCGGAGGCGCCCGGATACGACGAACGATTTTTTACTGCCCTCTGGCACGGACTTTCGGCTGTCGAAAAGGTCGCTCCCATCCCTCCTCCTCAAGACAGTAACCGCAAACGCTCCGCATTTACTCCGACGCTTCGAGACGGCTCCGTCGTTCGAACTGGACCGGTTTCAATGCAATGGATCGCGCTCGACTCCCATCCCTTTTCGCTGATGATCGCGGAACTTGCCCAACTTTGGTGGGGGCCAGCGGCACCTCCCCTCTGGACCATCGGAAACGGACTCGAAGTACACGCGCGTGACCAGCTGACTTTGGGTCTGGGCTCTCCCAAGCCCTCGCTCATTCATAGAATTGCTGACATTGAGTCTTGCGACGTAGCGTTTGTTCTCGAAGAAAACGCGGTGCGTGCCCAGGGCCGCAGCGCCGATGCCGCCACATTTAGGGCGCAGGTCGAATCACTCCCTTACTTTAAGAAGCTGCGGGATACCGGGACCAGTCTCGGAGATCTTCAAGCCTGTGTAGGACTCAGCAAGCTTCGCCCGGGCGGACTGATGTGGTTTGCACGCGAAGAGAAATTGTCCCAGGTCGATGGAACCGAAGCTCTGAGCTTTCTTTTGAATCGTGGAACCTTGCTCTGCGAATGGGATCTGTCAAACCTCCAGCATTCCCTGCCTAGGCCCGCAAATTCACGGGGCCTCCTGTTTCCGAAGTACCTGTATCTCTTTCAAAGAGACGTCCGGACCGAAGTTCGCGGCGAAAACCGCCCATTTCGCATCGTGGTTCAGGGGCAAATTAAAAGCCACATCGAGATTCCAGCTATCTTGGAGAACGCGATCGCCAGCTTCACGAAAAAACTTTCAGACACAAACGGCCATTGGAAAATCCACCTCCAACAAAATCCAGTGCCGCAAAAAGAATGGGCCGCTCACTGGCCTGACAGCGCAGGAGACGAGGATCTGCGCGAACTCGACCTTCTCAAAAATCATTCGGCACCCCTGGGCTCAATAGCCACTGTCCGTCCGCGCAGCGAAAGCTCCGCCGTTCACGGCTCGCTCAAAGGTTTCTGGGTAGCCGCCGGAACCGAAGCCGAACGGAAACTCGTAACTTCTCCACTCGCCACTGCGAATTCGCAGCATCCACAGGTCGCGCAAGTCAAAGAGCTCCATCAGGGCTTTATGATTTTGGTTTCTGATGAAACCGCCGTCGCCCCGCTGCGTGCGTATCTCGAATCACCGATTGTTTGCCGCTGGCTTGACCATCATGTGGAACGCAAAGGGGTGCGCTGGCTTCTCAAAGAGCAGGACCTCAAATGGATTCCCATTCCAAAGGCGATTTTTGCGGAACTGAATCCGGCTGACGAAGAAGGTTTCGCACTCCCGCTCCCCGGTGACTGGGAAAGACTTGCTGCGGATATCGCTTTCAAGCCCCAAGCCGCACTTGAGAGCCTCAAAAAACTTCCGCACACCGCCGATGGCAGAAAAATTCGGGCAGCTCTTTTTGTCCGTTCTGCTCGAGCAGTTGAGCATGTGAAAAATTCGCAGTCTCGGCTGTTTTCACTCGTCAGTCCCGAAGGGCAGATTCACTGGAGTGAACTCCTAAAAATCCTCCCGATGAGCGAGCGCATTCCCCTCACGGTTCATCCCATGGTCCGAATGAGCGGAGTTCTGCCACTTCAAATTCCAATCTTGAATATCGCGCGTGTCAAAACTCCCAACCCGGGAATCTTGCTCACGACCGAGAGCGGCCTCAACTGCACGCTCTCTACCGA
Source organism: Bdellovibrio sp. ZAP7 (assembly GCA_945865865.1). GTDB lineage: Bacteria > Bdellovibrionota > UBA1018 > UBA1018 > UBA1018 > CAMBEX01. Next base: position 1,513 of record CAMBEX010000023.1, on the reverse strand, counting down.
GTCCACTTTGTTGACGGCAATGATCTGGGAACAGCTCAGCACCCTAAAAAATCCAACTTGGAGCGAAATTGTCGAGACTTTAAGACTTCCACGTCGGCTTGAACTTGCTGAGACAACAGCAGCCGATGTCCTCAGGCTTCACGGAGAGCAGACGATTTTGTTGCGCGGGCTCAACGAACTCCAGAGCCAAACTCTTTCGCTGACCTTTCGCGACTAAACCGTCATGATCTACGCCGGCCGTCCCTCACTCATCCTGGCGCCTATGGAAGGCGTCACTGATTTTCCGATGCGAAAACTCATGAGCGAGCGAGGAGGCTTCACTCATTGTGTTTCAGAATTTCTACGGGTCAGTCAGCATATTCCGCCCCAGCGCAGTTTTTACGAGCACCAACCCGAGCTTCGCAAGGATTCGAAAACAGATTCAGGGATACCGGTGCAGCTTCAAATCCTGGGCGGAGATCCCGAGAAACTGGCGCAAACAGCCCAATTTGCGTGCATTTTGGGCTCGCCCGGAGTGGATATCAATTTTGGCTGTCCAGCGCCCACCGTGAATCGCCACGACGGCGGAGCGACCTTACTCAAATATCCACAGCGGATTCGCTCAATCGTTCAAGCCGTGCGAGCGGCCGTGCCGTCTCAACTGCCGGTCTCCGCCAAACTTCGACTCGGCTGGGAAGACCCTCAAACCGTCCTCGAAAATTCTGCAATGGCCGCCGAAGGGGGCGCCACTTGGATCACGGTTCACGCGCGCACCCGAATGGCAGGATACAAACCCCCTGTTTTCTGGAATTTCATCCATCAGGTGAAAAAAAACCTCAACGGGCTTCCGATAGTCGCCAACGGGGATATCTGGACCTTTGAAGATTTTCTCAGATGCCGCGATGAGACCCAGTGTGAGCACTTTATGATGGGTCGTGGAGCGCTCGCAAATCCGGGCTTGGTCCAAGCCGTGGCGCGAGAGCTGGGAATACTGTCAGGGCCGGTGACAGATGCGTCGACACTCGGCACGCCTCTGACTCGCTCCGCATGGGCTCCGCTGATTTTTCGTTTTGTTGAGATCGCCGTCCCCGCGATGGATTCGACTTCAGCCGCGCTCGCACGAAGCAAGCAATGGCTGCGCATGGTTCAAACCCATCGCGGACTGGAGTGGTTTAACGAGATCAAGAGGTTTACCACGCTCGAAGAACTCTTGAATTACTTCGCGAGCACTCAGGCGGCTGACTTTTTAGCGTAGCTCTTTGCGTTGGCGACATCGATCCACACGCATTCCTGATTTCCGTTGACCCAGGCGTCATGGCCCGCTGGGATATCAAAGACACTGCCAGCCTGAAGCTCGAACTCCTCGCCTGAATTCATTCGAATCGTCATGGAGCCCGACATACAAATGCCGATGTGCGGAGACTGACAGCTGCTCGTACCCACGATTGGCTTCACATCGTTGGACCACTTCCATCCTGGCTTGAAAACGCCTCGACCGACGGTCGTTCCATCATCAAATTTCAGGACCTCAAAA
>CAMBEX010000022.1 GCA_945865865.1 Bdellovibrio sp. ZAP7 | reverse complement strand
GATCCGGGGCTACCAGGCAATGCCAGCACTGAAGATTCGACTTCAGCAAATCTGCAAACAAGAGGAAGCAGTTGACAAAAACAGTGCAGCTGCGTGATTAAACGCGAACCACTCAGCCGCGAATTTCAACTAAACGCGGGACATGGCCCGCGAAAAGGAACCTGTTATTACGCAGCAAAGTTTAAGTATTTTCATGGACAGCAAGTCCCTCCTGAGTTTCAGAATTACTTCGAAATCACCAGGGATCAGCCAGACAGTCTCGGCAAGGATGCTCTGAGAAAACTTTTTCAGAGCAGCGAATTGCTGGTATGTTTCGAGAATACGGCCTTGGCCATTGAAGCAATGTTGTGCGGGTGCCCGGTCGCATTTTTTCCAAACGAATTCTGTGACCGAGTCATCGCGGATGACGAACTGGGGCCATACGGTGTTTCCTGGGGAATGGATGCACCCAACATCGAACACGCAAAGGCAACGGTGAGAAAATTTAGGGCACAGTATCTTTCGGTCATCGAACGAATCCCAGCATCACTCGACCACCTGATCTCCGCGACACAGGAAGCTGCTGAACGTACTGCTTTTCGAAAACCAGTGAACGAAAGCATGCTCGTGTCGATTGTCGGCTATGAGATCAGGTTTTTACACAAAATCAGCACTCAGATCGCTCGCCTGAGTAGACGGATGCTCGTAGCGCGCGGAATGACCTTTCGGCACCTTCTCATTTCTATTTTCAAGTTTGCATTAAAACAGTTGGGACTCTTTCCTCTCGCTAAGAAAGGCTTTCTTCTCGCTCGAGATAACTGGCGCCGAATTAAGGGCACCCGACTTGCTGTGGGCCGTCGCTTACCCTTAAATAACCTTCGTGCTGACCAGTTGCCACCGCACATCATTGAATAGCTTTCGCCTGGAAACTGGTCCCTCCACCTTCATAGTGAAAGATCCCTCCCGTACGCTGAGCTCCGATGGACTTTTCTTGGAGGGTCGCACTCCAGTGCAGTCCTGGAGAGCCATCCCTTGTATGGCCTCGGTGCGGGACTCCAAAATCTGCAAACCACCAAATCGCATATTTTTCCGGCCGCTCCGAGTGGCGAGATCATTCACAGCGCTCGGCGCGAACAGTCGTTGTTGTACTTCTTTTCTGGCTTCCTGCCTCAATTGCAGAAGCTTGGCCGAGTATGATCCGAATATTTAATGTAGAGCTTTACATCGCACATATCCTGAACTTTTGGAGATCGCAAAAACTGTCCTAGGTTGCCTTGCCTTGAATGGCTGCTCTCCTCCTGCTCATTTTGATACATTCTGATCGCTTAACTGCTTGCCCTCTCCCGCAGATTCTGCGAAAAAATCTTCATAACATCGAAAATGGCACACTTATGAAAACCCTCCTCCTCACCGGCGGTGCCGGCTTTATCGGAAGCAACTTTGTCGAAATGGCCGTTCAGCGCGGGCATCACGTGGTCGTGCTCGACTCCATGACCTACGCCGGCCATCGCGAAAATCTCGATTCGATTCCGCAGCGCACGGCTTCGCATCCGGGATCCTGGGAACTCGTGATCGGCGACATTCGCGATTCCGCACTCGTCCCCGAACTTCTCAAAAAAAATCAGTGCTCAGCACTCCTCAACTTCGCTGCCGAGTCGCATGTCGATCGCTCGATCACAGGGCCGTCCGCTTTTATCGACACCAATATTCTCGGAACCTACAACCTGCTTCAAGCGGCTCGCGAGTATGTCGACACGCTGCCCGCTGGCTCTCCGCTTAAGGCGCAGTTTCGCTACCTCCAAGTTTCAACCGACGAAGTCTACGGAGCGCTCGGCGATACCGGAAAATTTTCGGAGACCACTCCCTACGCGCCCAATTCACCGTATTCCGCATCCAAGGCGGCAGCCGACCATCTCGTGCGCGCGTGGCACCACACCTACGGCCTCAACACCGTCACCACCAATTGCTCCAACAACTACGGGCCCAAACAGTTTCCAGAAAAATTGATTCCCCACATGATTCAGTGCGCGCTCGCCGGAAAAACGCTCCCCGTTTACGGCAAAGGTGAAAACGTGCGCGATTGGATCTACGTCAAAGATCACTGCGCGGGCATCCTGCTCGCACTCGAAAAAGGCAAAGCAGGCGAGACCTATTGTTTTGGCGGAAACTCCGAACGCAAAAATCTCGACGTCGTGCACGCACTCTGCCGCACGCTTGACGAACTCAAACCTCGCGCAGATAAAAAATCCTACGCCGAGCAGATTCATTTTGTGCAAGACCGCGCCGGTCACGACTGGCGCTATGCCATCGACGACTCGCGCGCGCAGCGCGAGCTTGGATTTACGCGAACGATGGCGGACTTTGAGCAGGGCTTACGCTCGACCCTTCGGTGGTACCTCGAAAATTCGGCTTGGGTGGAGCAGGTCCTTAAAAAGGGGTGAGCGCGGTGATCCTTATAAATCCGCAACTGGGTTGTGGAAAAATGCCAATACCCACAACTGAGTTGTAGACTTATTGAGCCGACGGGCCACGCTTCAGATGTATGACCACTTTTGTCGCGAACCCATTCTCACCAGCCTCCAAGAGGTCAACGGCAAACAGCGCCACCGACGCTACACCTATCAGGCGAATCTCGACATCTTGACTCGAGACACGACGACGGGGGTTGGGGCGACATTCCATTCTGGAAAATTCGAGTCCTAGTCCGGTGTAATCCAATCCGCTCAGGGATTCCAGACGACTACCCCATCGCTTCCCACGGTCGTACCTGAACCTCAGCGACTCGCTCGGGGTGTTGAATTCCTGCGAGCGCCAAAAGTGTTGCCTTCGGAAATGCTCGGTCCCGCGCGGCCTTTAAAACCAAAAGTTCGCGCTCATCAATGCTCTCCGTAGGCAACAGCTTAAGAAGAGCCGTCTTTCCATCCTCTTCCCACACGCCGTGAATCACACTCCCCTTGGCTGTCCTGTAGTAGGAAAACTCCGTTTTTGAATCCAATCCGCAATAGGAGAGCATGGCGAGCTGGTGGAGATAAAAACAAGTTTCAATCTGACGCTCAAACCCCGCCCCCAGCCATGCAGCAATTCCCGGATCGCAGAGATAATACCTAGGCTTGCCTGTTCCTGCCGGATGAGGCTGAATTTCGTGAATTGCGAAAAGCGTTTTCAAGACGTCGATCATGGATTTGACCGTGACCGATGATATTCGCAGTGACTTTGCCAAGCGTCCCGCTTCTGGTTCCGGGTGCACGGCAATTTCCCTCAAAAGGCGGCGAAGGATGGCTGGATTTATTTTTTTTGTGGGAATCTGTAGAGCGTCTCGTTCTACGGTGAGCGCGATCCAATCTTGAGTCTGAGAATTTCTCTCAGCATCACTACGCGTAGCAAAGATACCGGGCATCCCTCCCCGCTCAAGCATCCTCAGAAAATCCCTGCGGGTGGTGCGCGGAGTCGCCGATAAAAAAAACGGACCTACCTTCGCATCCGCAAGGGAATGGATCTCCGCCAAAATGAGCGGAAAAAGTCTCAAGCGAGAAATCCTTCCGGTCAAACTCTCGCGAATTTTCATTCCCTTGGAGAATTCTGTGGAACCCAAAAGCAGGTACTGTCCAGGACGTGCATCGATGTCCACACGAGCTTTGATGGCATCAAAAAGACGGGGTGCCTTTTGTGCCTCATCCAAAATCACGGTCGCGGAATCAGAAAGGCCCTCTAAAAACGACTCTGGACGAAGCAGTGCTGCATCTAAAACCGTCGGCTGATCCATGGTTCTGTAGACCGAGCCCTTTTTGAGCGGAGGTAAAATTTCACGCGCAAGGGTGCTTTTTCCACATTGCCGAACCCCCTGAATCGCCACAACGCGCGCATAATTTAATTTGGACTGCAGCAAACTCAGGGCTTTTCTCGGTCGTAGGTGCGGCACACACCCATTATACCCTGCCAATTATGTGAGCTCAACACACGTAATTGGAGGGGTATCTGAGGGCAGAAAGCGAGCAAAATCCGGTGCTGAGAATCGAGTGTTATTGACTGGGGTCCAAATTACTCGCGTGTGATTTTGATAGGGATGTAAATTACACCTCCCCATCATGAGCCTGGTTGTCGGCACCGAATGCTCAGGCACACGAATTTATTCAACAAAATCAAACCGTGAGGGGGCGTGAATCCGAAAAAACGACCTGCCCGTTCATTTTTCTGGACGGAGTCCAGAATTCAAGATAGCTACCGCGTCACAAATGACGCTCAGCGCAACAGCTAACCTCTTATTGCTTGAAGACGACGCGATCTTGGCCGCGACCCTCCGGCGCATCCTCAGCGTCCAGTACCGCGTTTATTCCGCAGAAACCCTGAGTCAGGCGCGTGACCTGATTCAACAGCACACTATCCATATCGCTCTCATCGATAAGAGCCTGCCCGACGGACCCGGCATTAGTTTAATTCCAGAAATCCGTACGCTCAGCCCGGCAGCGACGATGATCGTCTTAACCGGCGACAGCGACTATCAGCCTGTCACTCAGGCCATTGCTGCAGGGGCTGACGATTACCTCGTCAAGACTGACCAACTCCTGGCGGACCTCATGGTTCGCATTCCGATTGCGACCGCCAACGTTCGACGACGTCTCGCTCTTTCAGGCGATCAAGCCCGAGCCGAAGCGCTTCCGGTCCGAATCGAGCAACTCACTCCCGAGCACTACGAGAAACATCTGAATTCTGCGGAAAAAAAATACCTGGAGCGAACACTCAACCTTTGCAGCGGAGATCTGACTCTCGCAGCGAAAAAACTCGGAATTGGCAGAAGCACTCTCTTTGCGAAAGTCAACGAACTCAAGGTGCGACGAACAGGTCAGTTTTCAAGCCAGGAACCCGGGGCGCACTCGTGAAAATTTTAAGCTTCGCAGAAATTTGGAAGACGGTTCGAGGTTCACTCGAATCTTTGATTCTTAAGCAGATCCATTTGGACCGCGACCTCCCCATCCAACTCGACATCACCAATCTCTGCAACCTGCGATGCCAGCACTGCTACCACCCTCATCACAAAAACGAAGGAGCTCTGTCGCTTTTAGAGTGGTTTGAAATTCTCAGCCAGTACGAAACGCTGAGAAATAAAATGGGGTATCGTCCCTCGCTCATTCTTTGCGGCGGCGAGCCCTTGCTCAGTCCTATGCTGTTTCCGATCCTGGACCGTGCATTTGCAATCAATCCGGATTTCAAAGTGACTATTCTTTCTAACGGAACCCTGATTTCTGCGGGGATTCTCGAAAAGCTCAAACGCTACCCTCGGATTGCGTTTCAGATCAGCCTCGACGGACCCACGAGCGCTTCCCACGAGCAAACTCGCGGCAAAGGCAGCTTTGAGAAAACGCAGTCGGGAGTTTCTGCGCTGGTCAATGCGGGATACCGTGTTCAACTCCTGGCTGTTTTATCTCGCCGTAACGCCGAACTGATTTCTGATTTTTTTGACTTAGCCAAGCTTTGGCGAGTCAACCTCATGAATTTCACTCGCCTGATCGTCAATGGCCAGGCCGAAATCCTGGTGCGCGAGGGGCGCGATCATCCTTTAACTGCGCTGGAACTTCGTGACGCCTATCAAAGTATTTTGACCCATTCTGCGCGTACTGGCGTGAGGACCTCTACATCCACGCCGCTCATGCATCTGCTTCACCCCGCACTGGGTCGCAACGGACGTTTTTGGGAATCCATCATTATCGATTATCAGGGAAAAATGCTGGCATCCAGCCGCTCACGACTCGTCTTAGGGCATGCGCTCAAAGACGGTTTAGAAAAGATCTTTCTTGAACACCCGATTCTGAATTCGCTGCGACAGGGCGAAGTCGAAGACTGCGGCCGATGTCCCCACTTTAAACGGTGTGGTGGCGACCGAAATGCCGCGTTTGCATCGACCGGAAATTTTCTTGCAGCCGATCCCGGCTGCTGGATCGGAAATAAAGTCCCAGCACTACAAGGAGTATCCGTATGAAAATGAATCGATGGGTAAAAAAAATAGCACTGTCAGCACTGAGCGCCCTGCCACTTGCGACCGTCGCCCTCGCCGCCGAGAGTAAGCTTCTCGAGATGGCGGGCGAAGACGCGCAAAAGAGTTTGCCGTTGCGAGCCTTGGGCAAATCTCTTATCGGCGCTGAACTCCAAAACCCAGCCGTGCTTAAAGCGCGCTTACAGATTTTTCCGCCACTCACCATCAAGACCTCTTGGCAGTCCGCACTTGTGCGGTTCAAGACGCTCAATCCCAGTTTGAGTGGCGCTGAGATCGATCTCGAATTTGAGAAGACCATTCAGATTTTGAAGTCGCGTGGGCTCATCACCACAGACGAAAAAGAAGTCGTTTCGCATGCGCCTAGCTACAAATGAATTTCACCAAATCCTTTACCCTATGGTTGACCCTCTTGTTGCTTGCGGTAACGTCATTTGTCCTCTGGAAGAATAGGAATTCAGAAATGCACATCGTTCAATTAGGTATCGTAGGACACTGGCGGACTCTTCATCCGGGACTTCAGCATACTGCGGTCGGAGACATGGTTCTCTCCAACCAATTTGAAGCACTAGTTGGCATCAGTGACTCAGGGATAGTTGGCCCAGGGGCGGCCAAATCGTGGCAAATTTCTGAGGACTTCAGGACGATCACCTTCAATATTGATACTTCTCGCAAGTACTCAGACGGATCGCAGCTTGAAGCCTCCGACTTCAAGCGGTCCTGGGAACAATCTCTGCAGATGGAGTCTAGGTCCGCAAACAGCAGTGCACTCGATGTCCTCTATGCCCTGGAGGGATTTGATGAGTTCGAGAAGACCAAACAGCTGAGTGGAGTTAAAGCAATCTCCAAGGATCTGCTCGAGCTTCGATTTAGATCCCCATTCAGACTGGCGCTGACTCACCTCAGCGGAGATCGATTTGCCGCCTTTAAGGAGAGCCATGGAAAGTATTTTGGCACTGGCCCATACGTAATTAGGGCTCTTGGAGAAAATGAACTCGAATTCACGCCAAACACCTTTCACACTTCTTCATCGAATCACCCACACTCGATACGTCTCAGATCGATTGAACCTAATGAGATTATCGCGTCCCTAACCGGTGGAGCTGCGGACGCCGTCGTACAGACTCGTGGCGAATCCATTCCAAACGAATATGGTGCCGCTAAGAATCTTTCAGTGTTTACGGGTACTGAGGTCGCGCATACCACGGCTCTAGTAAACGGAACTCCAGGAAGACTTCTCTCCGACCGGCGTTTTCGCCTGGCACTCCAAACCGTACTTCTGCAGATTTGCAATGAGCGGCCAGATGCTATTGGAAACTCTGAATTCCTGAGGATCGATCCGCAGTCATTCTTGCCTCAACAGCCAGGTCGGCTCAGTGAAACGGAAACAGCCGATCTGGTCCAACTTGGATCAGCATTTATCAATGAACTGAAGGAGCGGACCAAGGTTCGACCACTTCACATTCACTACATTCATTCCGCCCCAAGGACAGCTTGGATTATCGAACGCCTAAAGTCCCATGGTATTGAAATTTCAACCAGCTCTGGCCCACTCGATAACAAGTCCCATTTAGAGTTTTTCTACAAAACTCCTCACTTTGATCTTCTGTTTGCTTCATTCAGCGTCGTCCAGGGCGACCCCGATGGGATCTACCACAAGCTCGGCAAACACGGCGCGATCCTCACTCCTGTAACCTATCGCGAAGAAGTGGGCCGACTCCTCGAAGAAGGACGACAAATCATTGGTCAGGAAAAACTCGACGAGCACTACAAAAAAGTCTCGCGCGCGATTTTGACCGAAGTTCCGTACATTCACTTAGGATTTAGCAAATCCGTCACCCTAGTCCGTAACGACCGCGTCGATGTCGACAACGTTGCCCTTCGAAGAAACGAAGGCCACTTCGGGATTTTTAAACTCAAATAGCAGGCAATAATGAACCTCGAGTCCTGGTTTCTAAAAAAAACGCGACGCCCTCTGCTGATTGCAGCTGTTGTCGTATTGACGCTGATCACGCTGCTCCTCACTCAAAATCTCAGGCAGCGCCAAGAGTCACTCCAAATCGGCACTCGGCAGGCCGCTGAACTCATCGGATTGGGGCTCTCACAAAAAAACAGACCCTTGATCGAATCCTCGCTGTCCGCGACTCGCTGGCAACTGGGAACAACTGCCGCAGCGCTTTGTCGGGGTGAGATTTCAGAAGTCGACTCTGGATCCGGCAGTCCACTTTGCTCTAACGTTATGGGCCTCACCAGTCAGGCATCGCTCACCCAGCAACAACTCAGGGCGCCTGTCCCTGGATTTTCCGATTACAGCATAGTCATCACTGCGCCTCGTGTGCCAAACGCCCCTCTGCTTGCCGGAATCCTTCTGCTGACTGCCGGGCTCATCGGATTTTTTCTATACCTTTTAGATAAGGTTCAAAAAGACATTCGAGGGGATCTGCTTTTGCCGCTCAAAGCGGGGGTTCAGAGCGAGACCCCACTTGAAATCGACGAACTCGAGGCGCTGCGCAAGTTACACAAAGACGCTACCCAGAGCCAGATCCAGTCTGCGGTCGCTGATGCCGTCTTAAAAGAGAACCAACAGATCGCACATGATATTCGATCACCCCTTGCTGCACTCGGAATGCTTTTATCCTCACCCGATTGTCAGAAAACTCTTGCGCCCGAAGATCGACAACTCATGAAATCAGCCGTCAATCGAATCCGAGATATTTCTAATCTGCTTTCCTCACCCGATTCGACTGCGCGTAATACCGCTGAAGTATCCAACGACCCCACTCCTTCTCGCTCTGTCGAACTTCTCGCATCTCTTCTTGACCCGATCATCAGCGAAAAGCGGCTTGAGTTTCGCTCACGCCTAGGCGTTGAGATCGAGTCCCAGGCACATTCGCACGACATTTCTGCGAAAGTCGACCCAGTCGAACTCAAACGAGTGATCTCAAATCTTGTTAACAACGCCGTCGAGTCGATCGACGGAAAGGGTTCGGTCATCGTGACTCTCGCGCGCGCTTCAGAAAACACCGCTGAGATCTCCATCACCGACACCGGCAAAGGCATCCCTCCCGAGGTTCTCGCACAACTCACCGAGCGCGGCGCGACGTTTGGAAAATCCGGCGGTTCTGGGCTAGGTCTTTTCCACGCACGCCAAACCATCGAGAGTTGGCAGGGTAGTCTTCAGATCGAATCTCAACTCGGCGTCGGGACCACGGTAAAAATCCGGCTCCCGCTTTCGCGCCCACCCTCGTGGTTTCTCGAGAAACTCACGATCGCCCCCGGATCCACCGTCGCGATTCTTGATGACGACAACTCCATCCACCATGTCTGGCGCGATCGTTTCAAAAAGGCCGGACTTTCTGACGGCCCTTCTGCTGTTAAGCTCATGCACCTCAGCACGCCCCAAGAACTGAGAGCGGCGATCAAGACTTTTCCGGATTTCTTTCTCGTGGACTACGAGCTCTTGGGATTTAAAGAAACGGGTCTCGACCTCATCCGAGAGCTCGGAATCGCTAGCAACAGCTGTCTAGTGACCAGCCACATCGACGAAAAAGCGATCTTAGAGCGATGCGAACGCATCGGGCTCCGCGCAATTCCAAAAAGTCTCGCGGCCAGTGTTCCGATTGTTGGGACCCCTACCGAATCAACTAGCTGAAACGTGGCAGTGAATGAACGATCTGATGACAGGACGCGACACGTCCTCGCTCCTCCGACAGCGGCTCAATCCACCTCGTTTTTCATCCACTCCAACAGCGCGTTGAGATCGCATGCCATCGCCTTGCCAAATTTCTTTTTGCGCTTGGAGAATGAAAGCAAAAAAAGTTCGCTTTTCGAGGGGCATGATTCAGAAAACAGGTGAAGACTCTTTGCGTCCGCCTCATTGGGGTCTTTCGTGGCTTTGCATTCCACCGCGACTACTTTTCCGCCCCAACGAAATGTAAAGTCCACCTCGACGCCCCCGCGGGTTCGGTAATTTTCGATTGTAATGTCTTGTTGAAGCGCTTTAGCAGTGAATAGGATCTGACTGAAAACCACGTGCTCAAAAAGAACGCCCCGGCGTTCGGCGGGAATTGAAAATTCTCTCAAGATTCCGTTGAGAACTCCCACATCAAAGAAAAAATACCGAGGATGTTTAACCAGATCCGCATCCGGAGTGAAGCTGCAAGGCCCCAGACGATAAGCAATCAACGTGTCCTCGAGAATCTCAAAATAGCGCACAGCCGACTGTCGCGGCACCTTGGCTTGATTGGCAAACTTCGAGAGATCCAGATACCTTCCTGAATTTTCTGCCGCCACCTGCAGAAAGCGCGCAAATCCAGAAAGCGTGCGAAGCTGAATCTCTGCCTGGATTTCTTCTTTCAGGTACGTGGCCGCATAGCTCTTAAGCAGAGGTTCGGTGATCCGCGCATCGCCTGTCAGATAAGGCTCAGGAAGGCAGCCCCACTTCATCGCATACTCCACCTGCAAGGGTTCAGTGAGTTCCGCTGCCACGACTGGGCCCAGTTCAAACATGAGAATGCGCCCAGGCAGCAGATTTGCTCCTCCTCGCCGCAGTTTTCTAGCACTCGAACCGGTCAGCAGAAATTTTGGATGGGGGATTCCGGATCGGGGTGCCGCGCGTTTTCCGCGATCGATGAGAAACTGCACTGAGTTTAGCAATGAGGGAATCCGCTGCACTTCGTCAATCAAAACGAGCTTGGGTTTCTCCGCGTCGATGAGCTGTTCTAGGTGGCCGGGGTTTCGATGAAATTCCAGAAATTGCGACTCAGAAGATAGGTCAATGACGAGTTCTGGCTCCAGCGAATGCATCAGCGTGGATTTTCCCGTCTGGCGCCGACCCAAGAGCAGGACGCTCTTGGATGAACTCTTAATTAAGCTTGAAATAAGTCGTTTTTCAATTTTCATGTAATGTGGTTAAATTTACATGCGTTTTAATCACGTGTACACTAAAAATATAGGCTCCGATCGTAAGGCCCCCTACCGAGACTGTTATGTGAGGCATGGGACTGAGATCGGCTATCCCCGTTAATTGACGGCTCGATCGATTAGACCGAGCGTGAGAAGATCTGGAGATCGCGAGCCCCCCCCCCCCCATGAAGAATTGGATAGACTCCATCAATGCTTTCGAAGAGTAATTAAGGACGAAATGGGACCCTTGATGCCGAAGAAAAAGAGTGACCGCACAAAGAAGCTGAGACCCAAAAAAACAATCAGAAATAAAAAGCAACCAAGCGCATCGAGTAGCGGCCCTCTCCATCCCATGAAGGTTCCGCCCAGCAAGACTTTTCCAGACGGCCATATCACCACCCGCCACGAACATTGCCGACATAACCCTTCGGGTAGGGACCAGTTCTATCCAGATGAAATTCACGAAATAGCCAAGGAACACTTTTCTAAGGTGAAGAAGCGACCTTGTCCGTTGCCGTTGAAGTTTGGCTCGTCTGGAAGCGCATATGACGAGTTAATTGCCGGATGGGTCCAGTATTGGAATGAACTATTAACGCCTGATGTTCCACTGGAGCCCAATCTTTTTAAAGCACTCGTGGCATCCGAATCCAGCTTTGATCCCAACATACTTGCCGACAGGAAAAACCCCAAGAGCGCCAGAGGCCTCACTCAAATCACGGACGATACACGAAAAATATTGGGAGACGAGAAAGGGGAACTCAAAGACCACCACATCACAGCGACACGCGAAGAAATGAATGATCCAAACATTAGTATCTACGCGGGCGTCCGATGGCTTTTCCACAAACGGCATTTGGCCAGCAGCAAACTTGGACGAATGGCTACATGGGAAGAGGCTGTGGCTGAGTACAAAAGTATTCGCCAAGGCCTCAAACGTGGCGTGAAGCGAGACAAAGTGTTGATGGACCGATTCCTAAAATATCTCGAGGACTACAGAAAATGCGGAACAAAATAGCTTTTTTATTATTCCTAGTGCTCATCAGTGCGTCCGCGTGCACAATTCCAGCGCATAAAAAGGCGGCAGAAGATAATTACAGGAGCAAATATCCCTATACTGTCTTGGGCGAAGACTATGGACTTCTCACCGAAGATGACGTTGCCATCAGCTCATGTATTGCCCATCCTTCTCCCTTCTCACTCCAGGAATCTAGCCCTCACCCCTATTGGCAATGTTTTTCTCTCAGCGGCTCCGCATTCGAATGCGAGGAGGCTGATGAGAACGAAGAGGGCCGAACTGCCATTTTGGCGGTTGTCCTAAAAAAAGATGGCATCACCAACGACTATCTTTCTCGTCGAGCAATCCCGCTCGATGCTTGTAACTCCCACAAAGACGATTGGGTTCGGCTCACGTCAAATCAAAAGTTTGTCTGCATATCCGGAGGACTTATCAATGACGACTCCGATAAAATGTACAGATCGTGGATATTCGAGTCGTATAAGACGGCCAAAGGCTGTGACTCCTATTTTCAGGGAGGATGTAACCTAGCCCATAAAATTCAGAACGGATGCAACCTTGCGATCATGGCGCAACCCGCGCCCTAATTTGAATGGATAACTTTTTTTTGATTCCCTGAATAGGCTCAAACTCATTCGTGAACTCTGCCGATTCATTTAAACAAAAACTATGGAGCGCCTCAAAGTCCTCACTCGGCCTAGCCCCGCGAGCATCTCTTTACAAATTCTTTAAGCGACGTCGCGGCAATTGTCCGGCCAATCAACTCCAGCGGCAAATCCTCAGCCCGGCGAAACCTCACACAGGACTTACCCATACTGAGCCTTTTTCCGCTCGCTTTAAACTCAGCTCGAAATCGCTTCGAGTCCGCACCACTCGAGTAAACACACATCAGATAAAGTGAAAGGTAGTTTTTTTGGGCGGCAAGCGCCGCGTACAAGAGCGGCTTTCCGTTGTAAGTATCGGGCGCCACCGAGAGCGGAACCTCATACGCAATCATTCCCCAGTTGAATGATTCGCGAAAACCTTTCGGAAGATTCTTGCGAATCACCCGGCGAACAACACCCAGCTCCTTTTTTTGATCCGGTGACAAAGCAGCCAGATATTGAGCAACCGTTTTCGCGGACGAGTCAACCATGACGTCACCCTAACACGAATGCCGGCCGATCATCTTTTGGCAAACTCATTGAGCAGTCGTTCCAACCTCGCGCGCCGATCTGATCCGGCGTCGGACGCTGCCGCCTTGGCGGTTTCCTTGCCCATTTCCTGGGTGATGCGTTTTGTGAGTGCAGTGCGATCCGGTTTCTCGCCGTGTTTTGCGGCAAATTTCAACATTTGAAGGCAGTCCTCGAGATCCGACTCCGAGAGCCGACTGACCTTGAGCCCGACAAACAAGGTTGCATCGGGGCGAAAAAACGTCGCGCGCGTGCCTTGATGAAGTAAAACCAGGTGCTTTCTGAAATCGGTTTCCCTCAGCAAAAAATATGCGGCAGCTTGATTGATCGCTTCGATCGGCAGTCCCAGCTCCTCGGCCAACTCCATGAGTTTCAAAGTCTCGCTCTGGCCCTGTTCTGAAATTCCAGCCAAATCAATATCCATCGTTGAGCGATGACCCACTCCCAGGAGCGGAAGCACGGTGCCACCTAAAATGACCCATTCGCCGGACAATCGTTCAGCCGAGTCTGTAATAAATTTTTTGAGAACCTTGGCGGTCAGTGGGTTTGTAACGGGTGCTTTTGACTTTTTTATAAAAACCTCGCGATCACGGATTCAGCTTGGCGTTTCAGTTTGATGAGTCTGCCCGTAACTTCAGCGGGAAGTACCGACATGACCAACTGCGACTTCGCAAAATGTCGGCCAAAAAACTTCGGATACTGACACTGGACCGCCAAGAGCAAAGCCTGAAGCGCCTCAGTCTTTCTCTCACGGGATTCCACTTCAGCTCTTGCCGCGGCGTACGTCCCAGGACTCGAACTGACCTCGCGACACGCAGACTCGATCGCAGTAACCAAAAGTTTTTGAGAGGGCTGAATCCTCGAAACCGCCCGACCCCTCGACATGAGAGGCGCGCCGCAGGCCGCAAGGAGATTCCAGTCCACGCCCTTGGGCCTCGTCTCAAGGCTCAGGCCGAGAGAATCCAAAACCGCTGTCACTGTTTTCCACTCGGGGTTGGCGCGACCCGCTTCGAGTTTTTGAACAGAAAGCAGGCTGATGGCAGCTCGGCTGGCGAGAGCCGCCTGTGAGAGACCGAGCTCTAAGCGTGCGCTTCGAATGAGTGGGCCAAGTTCCATACTATAGTTAGTATATTATAATATATCTACTTTGCAACTCGCCCATCCAACCTTAGGCCAATCCAGGTCGCTTCATGCTCCCCAAAAACCCCTGAAATAATAGAAAATTCACCGTGACAACTCTCCCTCTTTGTCACTAAAACTGACTCCAGTACCCCCAACTGAAGCTATCCAGGCGTGACACTAGGAGTAACACTATGAAAGGCATCATTCTCGCCGGCGGAAGCGGCACCCGACTTTACCCACTCACCCTCGCGGTGAGCAAACAACTGCTCCCGGTTTACGACAAGCCCACGATTTACTACCCGCTCTCGACCCTCATGCTCGCGGGCATTCGCGAAATCCTCATCATCAGCACTCCGCGCGATCTGCCGATGATTCGCGCGCTCCTAGGCGATGGCTCGCAGCTCGGGCTCAGACTCGAATACGCCGAACAAGCTAAGCCTGAAGGAATTGCGCAGGCGTTTCTCATCGGCGAAAAATTTATTGCAGGCGACTCGGTCTGCCTCATCTTGGGAGACAATCTTTTTTACGGCCACGATATGGTTCCGCTGACACAGGCTGCATCACAAACCAAAAAAGGCGCCTGCGTTTTTGCCTACCATGTGCACGACCCCGAACGTTACGGCGTGGTGGAATTTGATTCAAAGGGCCACGCTAAGAGCCTCGAAGAAAAACCTAAACAACCGCGCTCCAACTGGGCAGTCACAGGGCTTTACTTTTACGACTCAAACGTCGTTCGCTACTCGCAAGAACTCAAACCCTCCGCGCGAGGCGAACTCGAAATCACCGACCTCAACCTTCGCTACCTGCGCGAAGGTTCGCTTCAGGTAAAAGTCCTAGGCCGTGGCGTCGCGTGGCTCGATACCGGAACTCCCGATTCACTCATCTCCTCGTCTCAGTTTGTGCAGACACTTGAACTGCGCCAAGGACTCAAGATCGCCTGTCTCGAGGAAATCGCTTACCACCAGGGTTGGATTTCGCGCAAAACACTCGAGGATTTAGCCGAATCGCTTTCTAAGAGTTCGTACGGACAATATCTCAAGCAGGTATTGAAAGAAGGCACTCATCCCGCTGGCTCCGAGTCACACGATGCCTAGCCCTTCTCATTCTCTGGACAGAGTTCTGGTCACGGGGGCCAACGGGCAACTCGGCCGCGCGCTTATTCAACTTCTTGGCCCCCATCGAGCGATCGCGGCTACGCGCGACGTACTCAATCTAGAATTTGCGCCCAGCATTCCGGCACGACTCGGCTATTTTAAACCCACGGCCGTCATCAACGCAGGGGCTTATACGGCAGTCGACAAAGCCGAGAGCGACGAGCAAACCGCGATGTGGGTCAACGCCGAAGCTCCTGCGAAAATGGCAGAGTGGTGCGCGGCACACGACGTTCCGTTTATTCATTTTTCAACGGACTACGTTTTTAATGGCGAGGGCGACTCGCCACGCACTGAAGACCATTCTACAAATCCTCTCAATGTTTACGGCCGCACCAAGCTCGAGGGCGAACGACAAATTGAAGCGGTCGCACGTGAATCCGCAAAACAAGGTCGCGAACTCAGATACCTGATCTTTCGCACCTCCTGGGTGTACGACGGCCAAGGAAAAAACTTTCTCAACACGATGCTCAAGCTCGGTGCTGAGCGCGAAACACTTAAAGTCGTGAGCGACCAAATCGGCGCGCCGACCTACGCGCCTCACCTTGCGGACGCCACACTCCAGGCTCTTGAAAACGCGTGCAGTGCTCAGCGGTTTCCATCTGGGATCTACCACCTCTGCAACACCGGCGAGACGAGCTGGCACGGGTTTGCCTCGGCCATTTTCGACGAGGCGCGCGCGCACGAGATCTCTCTCAAAATTCGAGAAATAAGCCCTATTTTGTCGAGTGAATATCCCACCCCCGCACGTCGCCCGCTGAATTCGCGTTTGGACTGCAATAAGGCATTGGAGGTCCTCAAAGTCCGCATGCCTGATTGGCGCACGGGACTTTCAGAATGCATGGACTTGCTTTCTCATAAGATCACCGCTCCCAAAGGCAACTCATGAAAATCACACCCCTTGAACTCGAAGGCCTAAAACTGATTGAACTCAAAGTTCATGGCGACTCGCGCGGTTTTTTCGTCGAGCGCTTTCGACTGGACGCTTTCACCGAACACGGACTACCCACACAGTTTGCACAGGACAATCACTCACGTTCGGCGCCGGGAGTTTTGCGTGGCCTCCATTATCAGACAGATCCTGCGCAGGGAAAACTCATCGGTGTCACGCGCGGACGCATCTGGGATGTTGCCGTGGATATTCGCGCGAGCTCTCCCACCTACGGCCAACATTTTGCGACCGAACTTTCGGACATGAACGGCAGGCTGCTCTGGGTTCCTGCTGGTTTTGCTCATGGATTTTGCGTACTCGGCGAAGAATCCGCCGACGTCCTCTACAAAGTTGATTCGCTCTACAGCCCAAGGTCCGAGGGAGGCGTCCTTTGGAATGATCCAGCGTTCGGCATTGCTTGGCCCCTCGCTCATCCCGCGCTCTCGGCGCGCGACCAGACTCTGCCCTCGTTTGCAAAGTATCGCGAGAGGCCGGCGTTTTAGGTGGCCGCTCCAAATTCACAAAACTTCACCCGAAATCTAATTCTCACTTTTGCAATCGGCGAAAGCGTCGGTGGAATCGAATCCTGTGCGGAACATCTCAAGAGATTTCTTCAGACGCGCGCCAGCACGGATCAAGTACGTGTCCTATCCATGTGGCCGCACGAACGGCGTCCTTGGCGCTTCCGGCCCTTTCGCGCCCCCATGCGCGCGTGGTTCATGGCAAAGTTAGCGTGCGAGGCCGTGAAGTCCTCACTGACTTCGCCTCCTGACCGAGTGTGGGTCCTGCACCTCGACATTCTGTCCGCCCTGAGCCCTACGCTCCTTCGGCGTTCAATCGTCTATCTGCACGGCGACGAACTCTGGAACTGTGAAAACACGAGGACTCTCACCGTACTCTCCCAAGCGCGCGGTCTGATTGCCGTGAGCGAATTTACCGCCGAGTGTACCCGCAATAAATTGGGCGAACTGAAACTCTCGATTCCTCCAATCGACGTGATTCCACCCCCGATTCACTCACCTGAATCTTCAACACCTACGAAACCTTCCTCAAACGCCACTCTCTCATTCGACACCGAGCCCCTCAAAATCCTCACTCTCGCACGGCAGGACGCGCGCCAACAACACAAGGGCACCGACACGCTGATTGAGGCCACGGCCCTTCTCGCCAAGCAGGGCGTTCGCACACGGCTCAAAATCGCGGGTACGGGCACCGATCTTTCGCGACTCCGGGCCCTCAGCACTCAACTCGGGTGCGACGCCTCGATCGAATTCATCGGCTTTGTCCCCTCTGCAGAAATTTCTGACCTCTACCGCTGGGCCGATCTCTTTGTCATGGCGAGCGGAAAAATGCAGGGGTCGAAACTCATCGCCGAAGGATTTGGAATCGTCTATCTCGAGGCGGCAAGTTACGGCGTACCCTCGATCGGGCTCAAAATAGGCGGAACTTCCGACGCAATCGTGGACGGTGGGACTGGGATCTTGATCGACCACCAGGACGCCAACATGCTTTCTCAAGCCATTCTCAGACTGCGCAACGATCCCGCGCTCCTAAAAAAAATGGGCCGATCGGCTTTCGATCGCTTTGATCGTGAGTTTTCTTTCAAAGCCCAAAATCGGCGTTGGAACGATTTCTTAAGCAAGCTTGAAGCGCCGCTGTAAAGCTTGTGGATTCTAAACTCCTCCGCTACCCTAAATTCAAAATATGACCCAGCCACTCAAACTGTCATGCGTTGTTCCGGTCTACAACGAAGCCCGCCAATTGACGGACGTAATTCATGCCCTCATGAAGAGCCCGTGCCCGATTGCTCGTGAATGGATTTTCGTCGATGACTCCTCGACCGATGGAAGCCTCGAGATTCTCAAGGCGCTCTCCAATCGATACAGTTACAGCGTACTGGAACAAAAACCCAATCAAGG
>CAMBEX010000021.1 GCA_945865865.1 Bdellovibrio sp. ZAP7 | reverse complement strand
GCTCCCGCCGAAACCTACTAGCCCTCGTTTAATCAGTTGGCTGGACATGGTGACGCTAGAAAGTGCGTTTCGCAGCTCGTGAGCAAGAAACCCAAGGTGCTCCACTTCACGGGTTTTTTCTTGGGTGTTGCGGAGGGCTTGGAACTCCGTAACTGCGCCAGCGATAGCTACGTCCAGGCACCGATTGAGGTCGTGGAACTCGTGAGCGGTGATGACGACTGAATGCTTGTTGGCAAGCTCAGTGATCGCCTGACACATCGAACCGTATGCGTGGACGACATGGGAGAGCGTGTAGCCGAGTCGGAGCAGTTCAACGCCGTGCCGTCCCGCTGCCTTTGCAAGCTCGATGTCGTCCGGTCGCAGGGACGCCAGCGCCAATGCTGGTTCGTCTGAGTTGGCGGCAGCGGTTCCCATTTTGTCTGTGTCATTTTTGGAAAGCACTGGGGATTTCTGGGCGAGTTGGAGGACCGTCATGAGTTGTTTATAAAAGATCGGGAGTCCCTGTTTGAGCTGAACTGAACTCGGACGAACTCCCGCCAGTTCGAGCGATTTTTGCTCAGTCATCGCCAGGATTTCTCTTTCGTTTTCCAGCAGGAACTCGTGAAGCATAGTTGCAAATCCTTTCATCACCGGACATGGGTTGCCGAGATAAAACATGCAACCGTCATTCCAGGGATAAGTGCAGTGTGCTAAATAACGCCTTAGAATCACGGACTTTTTTAGGAAGTAACAGGCGCAGCATAGTAGCCCAGGTATCATAGCTAAACGTATCTATTTGTTTTTAAAGGCACTTATTTCAGATTGACGCGCCGCCCACGCCCCGCTATAAACCCGATTGTTTTAGTCGGTTAATAAGTTTTTTCAGAGGGCGACCTTCGCGCTCTGCGGGACTCCAAACAGGAAGTACAACTATGCGCTCTTTACAGAAAATCCTGCCCCAAACGACCGCGATCCTTCTCACCCTCTCGGGCGCGACCACCGCGCTTGCAGCGGGCAAACCCAAACCCGTAGTCACTCTTCCTGATCATGTTCTTAACTACGCCGCCAAAGACTCGACCCAGGCGCAGCTCGAGTTTTCGTATCAGGTCGAGTTTGAATTCAAAAAAACCTCGAACCCATCCATGGAGTTGGCGCGCCAAAAAATCGAAGCGCAGCTCACTCACCTTTTTGGAACGATGGCAGCACACCCAGCCCCGGCTGTCCCGCTCACCGACCATTCGATCGCGGACATCCACATCACGCGCAAACCCGGCGATTCAAAAATGGTTTACGCGCAGTACCGTTATAGTGGAACGATCGCGGTTAAAAATGGCCCGAGCACAAGCTACGAAATCGTCCTCCCCATCAACGCCGACACGGTTTACGCAGACGGAATGGTGGGTGAAAAAAATCCCTGCACCGACCCGCACTATCAAGAAGAAGGTGACTTTTGGTACTTTTGGAGTCCTTCGCGCCGTGGCTGTCAGCTCGTTGAAGGCATTCACTACGTTCGCATTCAAGCGGCTCTGTCACGAACTGCAAACACAGAAAAAACCTATCCCGAGTACGATCGCCTCGTGGGTTCCGACGGAATCATCCGGGTCAGTCTCTTTTTTGGAATGGATGATGTGGCGAAAGCGATCGATCCGCGAAGGTCGGCGGACTTGAGCGCTACTAACTATCGAGCGATTCGCGAGAAACTCATCAAACTTAAGTATGAAGCTAAACGCCTCTCCCAAACCGAAATCGAAGGTCTGACTGGAGCTACAGGCGAACGCACGCCGTTTGTCGAAGAACTCACCCGAAAATTCAAACACGCCACCGTGGCCGTGCGGCTGTTTTTTGGCCCAAGCGGCTTCGGCGAGGAGAGCAAAGCCTTTCACCACTTCGTTAAAGACTCGCTCGAAAACGATGCCGTCATGATCTACGACGGGCACTCAGGCCTGGGCGGCAACCTTGATCTCGAGAGCATCGAAGCCTCGCTCAACTCGCCGATCAAAATGGATCGCAACCGCTATCAGATCCTGTTTTTCAACAGCTGTACGTCCTACAGCTATTTCAACGCAAAATACTTGGAGCGAAAGCAAAGCCGCCGCGATCCACGAGGGACCAAGAACCTCGACATCATCACCACGGGACTTGCGACTTCGTTTTTCACCGAAAATGAGACTAATCTCGCGCTCATCCAATCGATTGCAGATTGGGCCGCCGGTAAGCGCGTGGTCAGCTATCAAGAGCTTGCTCGCCAGATCGACACGGATAATCTCCTGGGCGTGAATGGCGACGAAGACAATCCCACCACGCCGCCGAGACACTGAGTTTGAGCAGGGCGGGTACTCCCGTCTTTTGCTGCGCAATCTTGAATTGATTGTGAACGCAGAAATTCCGCGTGAAATCAAGAATGGGTCAGCAGTGACACATTCTGTTCAGCCACGACCGAGCCGCCTAATATTAAAGATGCTATGTCATCTGTGGTACGTTGGCGGGATTTATTAATCAGTGCACTTGCATTGAGTACAGGCTGTTCACCAGCCTCGCTCGACAAGTCATCCTCTCTGCACACCAGCACCGAGATCCGCGCGCCGGAGCTGGTTCCCGCAGACATTCCAGAACTCGATGCTTCGATTATTACGAGCGGAACTTTGAACGCGAGCATCATGCCGGCGTTTACGGGCGGCGATGTCACCAGTAGCGCGGGAAGTTCAGTGCTCACGATCGCAGCCGGTGCTGTGAACTCATCAAAATTATTAGACGGCGCAGTAAGTACGACCAAAATTTTCAACGGAGCCGTGACTGAAGCAAAGCTCGCCGCCCTTTCGGTTACTTCCACTAAACTCAGCGCGGATATTGGCGTTTGGACCAAGAACAGCGGCAAGATCAGTTACAGCACAGGCAACGTCGGGATTGGGACGAGTGACCCGGGTCAGTTACTGTCTGTGAATGGAAATGCACAAATCCCGGCACTCTTTGGTGGTGCGGGAGCCACTCAAACACTTTCTCTTAAAAATACGTCAGGAAATACCAATTACAGCGGAATCGACATTGGCAGTCTTTACAACAACGACAACGGCGGAATCTCATTTTTCACTGCGGGCGAATCAGTTGCCACCGAGAGAGTGAGAATCATGGGCACCACTGGCAATGTCGGGATCGGTACCACTACGGACCCTTCCGCAAAACTCGAAGTCGCGGGACAGGTCAAGATTACTGGCGGATCTCCCGGCGCCGGAAAAATTCTCACCAGCGATGGGCAGGGACTCGCTTCATGGGAGCCTCTTCCAGTCGCGGAAGTCTCACAGTGGACAACAAGTGGGGCAAATATCCATTTCAACTCAGGCAACGTCGGGATCGGTACGACTGTTCCCGCCAAGGAGTTTCACGTTTTTGGCTCTTCGGGCAACCAGGCAATCTTTGAAGGTACTTTTAACGCGGGCATAGATATTCGGGCGCGTGGTAATGAGGCGGGACATGTCGCCTACCTCGACTTTGCTACGAACAGTACCGGAGTTGGCACGCCAGACTACAATGCTCGTATTGCCGGTTTTGGTGATAACAGTTTGAGAATTTATTCGAGTGATCAAAATGAGCGCATCCGAATGACCAGTACCGGTAACGTCGGTATCGGCACAACCAGCCCAGCCGCAAAACTTGATCTCCGTTTTGGAACGGCTGAACAGGGAATCCTTGTCGGTGGTGCAGCTTCGGCAACTGGCGAGACGACAGCAGTGCGCGGAATCAATGTCGACTTTGCCAGCAACAATAACACGTTGCAATTGGATGGCATTCGATCATCCATTCATCACAACCTGAGTCAGGGCGGAACCGCAGTGAACGGATCTTTCACTGGCGTGGTCTATGCGGGGGGATCCGGAGCAACGGGGGACTCGCACAAGCACGGAATCGGTGTATTTGGACAGGCGATTCAAGCCAATATGTCTGGCCATGGAGTTGCGGTTGGCGTTCAGGGCCTTGTTACGGGTGTCCTACCGATCGATGATCCGGTGGTGGGTTCGACCTATGCGGGTTATTTTGAAAATACTACAGAGGTCACTGGAAACAACGTTGGAGTCTATATTAGCACGAGCAGTGGGGGCTCTTATGGCCTGTACCAGGCCGGGCAAGCAAAAAACTATTTCAGCGGTAGCGTCGGGATCGGCACCGCCACTCCAAGTTCAAAATTAGAAATAGTGAGCTCCACAGTCGACGAGAGTTCAACGGCGCTTCGGTTGAAATCCTTGGACGGTAGTATTACTCCGGGACAGGAACTGCGGCTGGATTTCAACCAAGGGATAACGCCTACGGCTCGAATCGGAATGACCTACTTCGACGGCGCCAACTGGGGACTCAATTTTTACGGCTTATATAATGGGAGCCTGAGCACTACTCCAACCATGAGTGTCCAGGGCAACGGCAACGTCGGTATCGGCACCACAACTCCCAGCGCAAAACTCGAAATAGGCGAACAGGGAGACGGTAGTAGCGCCCTGGCTAATGCGTGGAACACCTTCTCCGACCTCCGCCTCAAACGCGATCTCGAAAAAATTCCCAACGCCTGCGACATGATCGATCAGCTCAGCGGTTATTACTACTTCTGGAAAGACGGCAAGGACTCCTCGCGCCAGGTCGGAGTGGTCGCGCAAGAGGTCGAGAAGGTCCTGCCTGAACTCGTCAAGACCGGCTCCGATGGAATCAAGACCGTGGATTACTCCAAACTCACAGCAGTTTTGATTGAGGCGTCGAAAGAACAGAACCGCGAGATCGCGAACTTGCAGGCGCGAATCGACAGATTGGAAAAAATGATTCTCGAAAAGAAATAGAACTTATTGGAGCAGTTATGTTTTTCAAAGATGCTGTACGTTGGCGGATATTTTTCATAAGTGCACTTGCAGTGTGTGCAGGCTGTTCACCCGTGTCCCTCGACAAGCAATCTTCTGTTCACACCAGCACCGAGACTCGTGCAGCGGCGCTGATTCCAGCCGACATTCCAGAACTCGATGCATCGATTATTACGAGCGGAACTCTGAACGCGAGTCTAATGCCGGCGTTTTCAGGCGGCGATGTCACCAGCAGCGCGGGGTCTTTAGTGCTCACGATCGCAGCCGGTGCCGTGAACTCGTCAAAACTCGCAGACGGCGCAGTAAGTACTGCAAAAATTCTCGACGGAGCTGTCACGGCAGCGAAACTCGCAGATCATATAGTGACAGAAGCAAAACTGGCCGTTGGAATGGGTGTGTGGACCGAAGCCTCAGGAAACGTGTCTCGCGCGGGTGGACGGGTCGGAATCGCAACCGCCTCGCCAAAAACCGCTTTCGACGTGAGAGGGGAGGTTTTGGTTGGAAATGTGGGTCTCATCGAAGCAAGTGGTGCTGACAACTCGTTGGCAATGGGGAGTGCGGGTCCGATCACTCTAGGAACGTTGAGCTGGGATGGAGAAGCTCCCAATATTTCTACGCCGCGAATGACTCTGCTCCCAAGTGGCAACGTCGGAATCGGCACGATTACTCCCGCCGCCAAACTCGAGGTCATAGGACAGGTCAAGATTACTGGCGGATCTCCCGGCGCCGGAAAAATTCTCACCAGCGATGGGCAGGGACTCGCTTCATGGGAGCCTCTTCCAGTCGCGGAAGTCTCACAGTGGACAACAAGTGGGGCAAATATCCACTTCAACTCAGGCAATGTCGGAATCGGAACCTCCAATCCCACCAAGCCATTGCACGTCGAAAAAACCTTCAGCCCAACTGCGACCCTCTATGATGGAGTCGTCGCTGCGACTGCTATTTCAGCTCCACCCAATCATGCGTCGGTACATCTGACGGCGTTCAACGGTACGACGCGTACAACCGGACAGTTCGATAACTATGGCTGGCTCATGGGCGTGAAAGGAACAATCGCGCATCAATCAACTGGAGCCATGAGTCTGGGCGTCGGTGTAAAAGGAGAATTTTGAAACGAGGTCACCGACTCTGGCGCAATCAACTACGCTTATGGCGTCTGGGGTGCAGTCTACGGCGCAAACAATCCCACCCAGCCGGCGATCGCAACAGCAGCCCCCGTACGGGCGGAGTTTGACATGAGGGGCGCCACGAATGGAACCACGATCACCAACGGATATGGCGTTCTTGTCGACACCAATATGGACGCAGCGGACACCATCACAAACTGGAATGGAATTCGAGTTCGTGCCCCAGCCGGCACCGGAACAATCACGAATAAGTATGGAATGATCATTGAGGACGGCGCTGGAAATGTCGGCATCGGAACGAATGCGCCCTGGCTAAAACTCAGTGTGATTGCAGATGATGGTGTGGCAGCGGGCGAGCATAGTATTGCGGAGTTTGCGGATAGGACTTACGGGGGAGATAAATTTGGGGTTGCACTCGGCTATTATGGGGACGGCACCGTCCGCACGGCAGCGGTGATGAGAGCAGTAAACAATAGTCCGCTTGCGATCAATCCAGACGGCGGCAACGTGGGCATCGGCACGACCACTCCTGCAGCAAATCTGGATGTGGCAGGCTCGATAAAATTTGGCGGGCTCACCGTCAGTCGGGTTACGACTTGTAAAAAGCAAACCCTCTCGGGTGGCGCAAACGCAGGCGAAGTCTCTACGAACTACTGCTACTATGACTGGAAAGCAGAGGACTGCACCAATGGTCTCCCTCAAGGAAGCTGCACCTCATTTATCAAAAAAGCTTCCCAAGATGGCAGGGACGAAGACTGGGAGTCCATGGACCCGGGTGAATATAGTAACTGGATCGATCGTACCTTTGTTACCGGTGGAATGCTTTGGTGGAACATGAACGGTTGCGGCGGCGCCATCAAGATTGCCTCTGTCTACATGTGCGATCAGTAATTGTGATCGAACGCGCGGAGCTTGCGGAGTTCATGGCAGAGTGACTTCGATCCTCCGCTAAAGGTAGTCCTTTATTTTTGTAAAAAACTGCTCCACCGGAACCACATCAATTCCTTCTGAGGTTCGATATTTTCGGGTTCCCGTATAGAGAAGGACTCTTTGCTTGATTCCCTTAAGTTCTGAAATGGCTCTGAGCCCGCTGAAGTGTTCTGGACGAAGGCGTTCAGTAGCCTTGACCTCCAGCGCGTGAAACCCGCGACCCTGTGAAATCAAAAAGTCGACCTCGACTCGAGAGCCCGTGTGAGCAGATGCCCAATAATGCAAATCATCAAACAAGTCCTGATAGTCTTGATGGGCGCGAAGCCACTGATGAACGAGCCCCTCGAGCAGGGAACCGCGTTCTTCGTGCGTGACCGCACCCCTATATCCCTTGATGGCACGAACTACGCCCGGGTCAAAAAAGTAGAGTTTACTTTTCTGTCGCTCTCGAACGCGAAGCCTCGCCTCAAAGGCCGGTAGCTCCTGCCCGATCAGCGTATCCTGAAGAACCTCCAGGTAACCCTGAACCGTCGTTCGGGCTACCTGCGCATCGCGAGCGATGTTCGTGGCATCAATTTCTTGCCCATGAAAGAGAGCCGCAACCTTTAGAAACCTGGCAAATCCAGGAAGATTTCTTACGACGGCTTCGGCTTGAATCTCCTCTTTCAGATAAGTCTCAGTGTACGCCTTGAGTGTGTCACCCGGATTCTCCGCGGCAATCACGAGTGGGATGCTGCCAAATCGAAGCATAGTCTCAAGTTTGAAGTCTTTTCCCAATTCCTGTGGGGTCAGAGGGTGAAGTCCGCGCCGGACTGCGCGGCCAGCCAGAAGATTTACCCCGCGCATCCGCAGCTTGCGAGCGCTGGAGCCAGTGAGCGCAAATCGAAGTCGTCTCTCTTCAATTTGCAGGTGAACTTCATTGAGCAACTGTGGAAGTCTCTGGACCTCGTCAATGACCACCCATTGTCCGGGGCGCAGGGTGGAGAGTTCATCCCGCAGCTTTCGAGGGTCGACCAGATATTCCTGATAAAGGTCCTCACGCAACAAGTTGATCGTCTTATGGGCGGATACCTTTTCAGCGACCCACGTCGACTTTCCGGTGCCGCGCGGCCCGAAAAGAAAAAAAGATGACTTGGGCGCAACCAGAAGTCTGGAGTACATGACGGCATTATAACCTGCAAATTGCCGACAAGCAAGCAATGACCCCGAGAGCATTCCGCCCTAATTCAATCATTTCCAAGGTGTTGCATGAGGCGATGAAAATTCACGACCAAATAATCTGCTTCGGCACCGAAGTAGGAGGGCACGAGGCTTACAAAAATCTAGGCAATTACGGTTTCGTGTGGCGGCAGACGCAGGGTGGGAGTGGGTAAATACCTCACTTTGTCGTACTCTCACACGATCCGCGCCGAAGAATCTCTGGCCGCATCACGGTGCCCCCTCTGGATTGGCTCAATTTCGAAAACGCTGAAATCCTCTTTAATATCAGCACAGTGGAGAATGAGTCTGAGGGAAGGTTTTCATGCACTAGACTTACGGATAACTTACGGTTACCCTAAACGCGTATGTCGGACTCATTTCTGCTCACACCCAAACAGAAACTCATCCTCGAATTCATCGCGAGCTTTCGCGTGCAAAACGGCTACGCGCCTTCGCAACAAGAAATCGCCCGGCACTTTGGATTTAAATCATTAGGAACCGTGCAGGACTACCTCGTCCGGCTCGAACGTCAGGGCGCGCTCCAAAAAGCCTGGAACGCCCGTCGAGGAATGAAAGTCGTGTCTCCCACAACCACGTCTTCCACCCCGTCCAGCACGGTTCCCCTCCCCCTTTGCGGAAAAGTCGCCGCTGGCCGACCGATCGAAGCCCTCACCGATGGAAACGGCCAAGGTAAAACCGTCGATGTCCCTGCCTCCATGATTGGACGAGGTGAGCACTTTGTTCTGCAAGTTTCTGGTGACTCGATGATCGAGGACGGAATCTTTGACGGCGACTACGTCGTGATCAAAAAACAATCCCACGCCGAAAACGGCCAGACCGTCGTCGCTCTCATCGACAACGAGGCCACGATCAAGCGCCTGCAGCGCAAGGGCTCAGCGGTGGAACTCCATCCGGCCAATGCAAAGTTTCGACCGATCGTCGTGCGCCCGGCCTTCGGAGCTCAAGATGACCCGTCATTCAAAATCGAAGGAATTCTTTCCGGACTCATTAGACTTTTTAAATAGGAGTTATTTATGTTTGCTCCGATTCTGTCTTTGGTTGAATCCCCCTTGGAACTCGAACAGGGTCCTGAACCCAAGCGCGAGCTCCTCCAAAAGAAGCTCGAGCGCTTGCGCGAGATTTCTGGAGTCCTCAAAGCTCCGCTCTCGCGAGACGCGCTCCCCTTCTCTCAAGTCTCCGGCGGAATCCCGCGCTCCGCGCTCACCGAAGTCAGCAGCATCGCGGGCGGCGGAAAAACTGAACTCGCTCTGCGCTTCATCGCCGAAAACCCAAGCCTTCGCGTAGCCTGGATCGAAGACCGACTCACCGCTTACCCCAGTGCGTTTCCGCAACTCGGAGTAGAACTGAGTCGCCTGCTCTTTATCGAAGGCGGAAAAGACACCCTCTGGGCCGCGCATCAGGCGATCCGAAGCCAGCTCTTTGGAATTGTCGTGATCAGCGCCGCATCGCTCGCCACGGCCAGCTCGATTGAACTCCGAAGACTTCAACTCTCCGCCGAACACGCTCACTGCCCCGTGATTTTGCTTTCCGAAAAATCACGCGCGAGCGGCAACTGGCCCTTCGCGCTTCAGATCCAGGTTCCCATGATTGCTTCTCGAACCTCACGAGTCGATGAAACCGCAGAAATAACCGTAAAAATCGCTCGGGTTGTATGACTTCTCGCCACAACATCCTCTGCGTGCGCCTCGGCGAACAAACCAGTGGAACCAGCACAAATACGGCGACCCCCACCGAGTCACGCGCGCGGTCTCTGGCGGAAGCCTGCCTGCGACTCAGTCCCAAGATCGCCCTGCGCGAGGATCCTCCTCATGCGGTGTTTTTGGATATGCGCGGAATCCGGTTTCAAGAAGAGGCGCTGCTCTTGAAAATCCGCGCCTTGGCAGGGCGATTTGGATTTACGGTCCAGACCTCATTTGCAAACGACGCTGGTCGGGCCCACCTTTTGGTTTCGCAAGCGCGTCAATTTCCGCTCGCACCCCTTGAGTTTCTCATCGATTATTCGAGTCCGTTTAGAAACGACCCGATCGAGTCGAAAAAAATCCGCAAAATGATCGAGGTGATCCGGCAATTAGGCGTGCGGACGTTGGGACAATTCACGCAAATCCCAACACAAACTCTCGCCTCACGCTTTGGCGAATTCGCCGTTCTCTTGAGTCAGCGCCTGGCAAGAAGCCTGGATTTCGATGCGGCCCCGTCAAACGCGAGGCCTGTACCTAAAAAAGACGAAATCCCCTGGCCCCTCTTTCGCGCACCCGAAAAAATCGAAGAGCACCTTGCGCTCGCGAGCGCCGAGGATCTTGCACCCTGCCTCAGTCTCGAGTCCCTGCTCGCGGTGGCGCGCGAGGGACTGGACCGTCTGGCTGCGCGTCTGCGTGCGCGATCTCTTCGAGTCGCGTCGCTCGTGCTGGAGATGGAATTTGAAAACTCGTCGTTACTAGACGTGCGTGAACGCACGCGCACTTTCAAACTCGACTTCCCTACTCCGCAGGGATCAGTGGCAGGAATCATTCCGATCCTGCGCGATCGCTTAAGCGCGGAACTTCAGCGACGCACGCTGATCGCTCCAGTCATGAACCTCCGCCTTGAAGCGGCGGAGACCGCTCCAGGAAATTCAGCTCAAAAAGATTTTTTCAGTCGCCACGCCGAGCAGTCCGAACAGTGGGACGCGCTTATGGCACGAATCGGCTCAAAAATAGGCGTTTCTGGAGCGTTTATTGCCTCGTCTGAGGATCGCCACTTTCCAGAAAAAACCTGGCGTCCACTCACGGGCCGCGAGGCGACTTACACCGAAGCTCCACTGCTGTCGGCGCGCGAGCCGCATCCGATGGACTTCATTCCGCTACGAGAGCGGCGCTCTCATCCTCGCTCCTCTCGGGGCGGCCCGATCCGGCCCACTCGTCTTTTAAAAATCCCAGAGACTCTCGAGTGCGATGCGATTCTAACTATTCCTGCGTGGCTTTTTCAGCCTGAGACGCGCAGACGCTGGAAGATCACGCGATGGCAGGGCCCTGAGAGAATTTCAGGTGAATGGTGGCTCAGCCCCGAACTCCAAAATACCGAGCGCGACTATTACCGCCTTGAAACCGAAAGTGGAGATCGCCTCTGGGTCTACCTCACGCCCCAAAACGGGACAAACCGACAGCTCTTTTTGCACGGCTATTTTGACTGAGATTTTATGAAGCAAACGGATTCGCCGAGCTATGCCGAGCTCATTTGCAAAACCAACTACTCGTTTTTGCAGGGCGGGTCGCACGCCCACGAGGTAATGGAACAGGCCTCAGCACTCAAACTCAAAGCGCTCGCCATCACCGACATCAACGGAGTTTACGGAATCCCCAAGGCCTATCTCGCCGAAAAAGATCTCAAACAAAAGCTCACGCCGATCGCTGCCAGCAACTCCGTCCGCGCTTCGGCTCCAAACCTCGTCACCCGACTCATTGTCGGCGCCGAGGTTCGATTTGAAAAAATAGATCCGGTGGTTTTTATCGCGCGCGATCGCGCCGCCTACGGCACGCTCTGCCGGCTGATTACCGCTGCCCACGCGGATCGCCAAAAAGGTGAAGCCGCGCTCCGCTGGACAGATTTTCTATCGCTCATGAGCCATCCGGGCGCAGCAAACCTCCTCGCGCTTCCGACTCTCACCTTGCTTCGCCGCGATTCGCTCACGCCCGAGCCCCCCCTCGAATCCTACGACACGCTTCACGAACTTTTCGGGGATCGCCTCACCCTTCCGCTCTCACGCCATCTGGACGGGCGCGACCGCGAAAAAATGGATCTCGTAAAAGTTCTACAAAAGCGCTGGAATTCAAAAATAGTCGCAACCAACGATACCCACACTCACTCGCCGGATCGGAGAAAACTCCAAGACGTGATCACGGCCATTCGCGAGGGCACCACGCTCGCCAACGCAGGCACCCGGTTTTTCTCAAACGCCGAGCGCCACCTCAAAGGTGCAAGAGAAATGCAGACGCTTTTCAGGGATATTCCGCAAGCGCTTCACGCGACTCTGGAGATCGCAGAAACCTGCGTCTTTTCTCCCTCGGAGTTGCGCTACCGCTACCCATCGGAGTGGATTCCAACAGGAGAGAGCGCGCAAAGTTATTTAGAACGCCTCACCCGGCAAGGTGCTCAAGCTCGATACGCCGGAATGATTCCAACCGCCGTACAAACCCAGCTCGATCATGAACTCAAACTCATCGCTCAACTCGGTTTTTCTGATTACTTTCTGACGATCTGGGAGATCGTCGAGTTCGCGCGCGCAAAAAAGATTCTGTGCCAGGGACGCGGCTCAGCCGCAAACTCAGCCGTGTGTTTCTGTCTCGGGATCACCGCGATCGACCCCGTGCGAATGAATCTTTTATTTGAGCGCTTTATCTCAGCCGAACGTGGAGAGCCGCCTGACATTGACGTGGACTTTGAACACGAGCGCCGCGAAGAGGTCATTCAACACATCTACGAAAAATACGGCAGGGATCGCGCGGCGATGGTCTCAGCCGTGATCACCTACCGCACGAGATCAAGTTACCGCGAGGTCGCAAAGGTCCTAGACGTCCCGCACGAACAGGCTCGCGAAAACGCAACCGTCACGCGCCTCGCCGAAGAGCTCAAAGGATTTCCGAGACATCTTTCGATTCACTCTGGAGGTTTTACGCTTTCGGCTGACCCCATCATCGAGACGGTTCCGGTCGAACCCGCGCGAATGGAAGGCCGCACGATCATTCAGTGGGACAAATACGATCTTGATGCGATCGGGCTACTCAAGGTCGATGTACTCGCACTTGGAATGCTCTCGGCGCTTCACAAAACTCTCAGTTACGTTCATCAGTCCAAAAATGGAGCACACCGCGAAATCGATCCCTTCGCTCTTTTAGCCGCCACTCCACCCGAAGATCCTGCAACTTACGAGATGATTAGAAAGGCCGATACGATCGGCGTTTTTCAGATCGAATCGCGCGCGCAGATGAGTATGTTGCCGCGGCTTCTTCCAAAAAACTTTTATGACCTCGTCGTGGAACTCGCGATCGTGCGACCCGGGCCCATCGTCGGAAAAATGGTTCACCCCTATTTGAGGCGCAAAAAAGGCCTCGAACCCGTTCGCCTTCCCGACGCAAGGCTTGAACCGATCCTCGGGCGCACGCTCGGAGTGCCGCTCTTTCAAGAACAGGTCATGAAGATCGCCATCACTCTGGCAGGATTTACCGGGGGTGAGGCCGATCAACTGAGACGCGCGATCGGCGCCTGGCGTTCTTCGGGGAGCATCAGCGAAATCGGTCAAAAACTCATGCGAGGTCTCATTGATAACGGCCTGCCTCAGTCTTTTGCCGATCAGATCTTCGAGCAGATCCAGGGTTTTGCAGAATACGGATTTCCGGAGTCGCACGCCGCCTCCTTTGCGCTTCTGGCTTACGCCTCGGCCTATCTAAAATGTCACCATCCGGCTGAGTTTGCCTGCGCTCTGATCAACTCGCAGCCCATGGGGTTTTATTCAAACCACACGCTCATCGACGATGCCAAACGGCACTGCGTGCGCGTGCTTGCGCTCGATCCCATGCGATCACGCTGGGATTGCGTGATGGAAAACGGCGCGCTTCGCCTGGGTTTTAGAATTGTCTACGGAATGAGTCGGGCCGAGGCTGATGCGATCACCCGCGCTCGAGAGACCCACGCGTTCTTAAGTCTTGCTGATTTTCTGTCGCGCGTTGCCATCCGAAAAAACATATTAAACACACTTGCGATGGCCGACGCCTTTGCGTGCTTTGGAAGTGACCGCCGGCACACGCTCTGGGAAATTCTCGCCTCCGAACTTACCACGCACGCAAAAGGCGTTCAACTCAGCCTCTTTGCGTGTCAGACCTCTCAAAGTCCTCAAGCAAGCTCAGCGAAAGGGACTCCGCTGTTTGATGGTTTGAGTGCTTACGAAAATATCCGCGCAGATTATTCCACGACGGGGCTTTCAGTGCGGGGACATCCCATGCAGGAAATCCGTCGCATGCGCCCTCAGCTTCCGCAAATCACGGCGATTCAGGCTAAAAACGCACCGAACGGACGCAGCCTCACAGTCGCCGGGCTTTTTATCGTGATGCAACGCCCGCCGACCGCCAACGGAACCTGTTTTGCCACGCTCGAAGATGAAACTGGATTTTTAGATCTGATTTTACGCAAAGAGATTTACGAGGAGACGCGCGAGCTTTTCGAAAAACATTCTTTTTTACAGGCGCAGGGCGCAATTCAACGCGATGGAATGGCCAGCAGCATGGTGGTGAAACAAATCCTACCGCTGTAAATCAAGGTTTTCTGACCGGAAGTCCCGCAGCCACCCAATCCGAAAACCCACCGAGGTTAGCGGTCTTGAATCCCTGAGCCGAAAGAATATCGATAAAACGTCCGGCACGAACACCCGCCCCGCAGTACACCATGATCGTTTTATTTTTTGGCAAACTAGCGATGAAGTTAAGTGCCTTGTTTGAGTTCGCCTCAATTTCAGTCGTGGCTAGCCAAATCGCGGGTTCCGCCATTCCTTTTTGAATCTCCATCATCTCGCGAACATCCACGATCAATGCCTTGGACTTGCTCGCGGCCTCGAACGCGGCCATGGGCGTCACCGCCACACCCTTGCGCGCGTCTTTGGAGAAAACCCTGAAAATCTGATTCAAAATAGACATGCAAAGAACCTATAGGATTCTGTTTAGGCTGGCCAGCGACTTGTCCGGTCGCATATAAATTCGCTATGAGCGATGCCCAAATTCGACTGAGCTTTTTTGCCACTATTCTTGCGATCATGACGCTCTGGGAACTCATCGCGCCGCGACGCGCGCTCACACAGTCAAAACTTCGACGTTGGGGCGCAAATCTTTCACTCGTCGTTCTCGATACGTTAGCCGTGAGATTTTTGGTGCCGATCACCGCGATCGCGGTTGGGGCACACACAGAGGCCCACGGCATTGGCCTCCTCAATCAATTCCAGTTGAGTGACGGGGCCAGACTCATTCTGACCATCGCGGCCCTTGATCTCATCGTCTACCTTCACCACCTCATGTTTCACGCTGTGCCCCTGCTGTGGCGATTTCACCGAGTGCATCACGCCGATCGCGACATCGATGTGACCACAGGCGTGAGATTTCATCCGATTGAAATCGTTATCTCTTTGGGGATCAAGATCGCTGCGATCTATGTCGTTGGCGCAAATCCCTGGGCGATTTTGATTTTTGAGATCATTCTCAACTCCACCGCGATGTTCAATCACAGCAACGTGCGGATTCCGGTCACGATCGACCGCGTGCTGAGGCTTCTAGTCGTCACGCCGGATATGCACCGCGTGCATCATTCGATCGTCGAGATCGAAACCGACAGTAATTTTGGATTTAATTTTCCCTGGTGGGACCGGATTTTCGGGACCTATCAGGCGCAACCCAAAGAAGGTCATCTTAAGATGACAATTGGTCTACGGTACTTTCAAGAAGCACCGATCGCTAAGATGGGCTGGATTTTACTTTCGCCGTTTTACGCCGTGAAACGCAGTCTTTTTCGCGGTTAGCTCCGGAGCCCGACGCCGCGTAGCTCACAGAAACCAAAAACATCCCGCTGCAATCAGCGTGGGGACGAGTGCAGAGAGAAAGAGTCGCATCGGACTGATTCCGTCACTTCCAAATGCTGGATTTAAAATTCCAAATCCAGCAGGGTTCGGCGCATTGGCAATCACGGTAAGCCCGCCTCCCACCACACTGCCCGCCACGAGCGCGTACTTTGAAAACTCTGAAAGGGTCGGAACCTGCGAGCCGAGGTAAGTCAGCGCGGCATTGTCCGTGACCGCGGTGAGCCCGATAGCCCCGAGATAGAGCACGCCCGACGAAAGATTAGAGAGCAAAGGCTCGAGCCACCAGCGCTGAGGACCGCCTAGGACGACCAGACCTGCGAGAAAAAATCCCACGAGCAAACCACCCCGGAGCTCAAGCGGAGACTGATACTCGTGAGTCGCGCGGACGATTCCTAAGAAAAATAAAAAGACTCCGATAAAGATCACCATTTGGTGCGCGCACGCGACGATCGCCACCAAAGCCACAAGATGGGTCAGGGTTAACCAAGCGGGAATCTTGACTCCACCCGCAACGGACTTGGATGCAAGTGACGAGAGCTCCCCCCGAAAACGCCAAGCCACAAGCGCTGTCGAAAAAATACAGGCCAGTGCCCCCTTCCACCCAAAATTCTGGAACATGTGACCCAGACTCCAGCCCCACTTCGACGCCACCATCAACACAGGAGGCGCGGCAAAGGGCGTGAGCGTTCCGCCGATTGAGACGTTCACGAAAAGCAGTCCAAGCGTCGCGTATTTGAGGCGTTCTGAAATTCCACGCGAATAATACCGATCCATCAGGATCAGCGCAGTCACAGTCATCGCCGCAGGCTCCGTGATCAAACTCCCCAAAAGGGGACCGAGGGTGAGCGTGGCGAAGTAGAACGCGAGTTCTTTTTTGAGCGGAAGTAGTTTTGAAAAAGTTTGAATCAGCGCCCCTGCCGCTGAAAGGACCGGCCGAGTCGCGCAGACGCTCATGATGACGGAAACAAAAACAGGCTCGGTAAAGCTGCGAGACTCAAGATAGGCGATCGCCGTCTCCTGACCTTGCGAAATACCCAGAAAAACGAGGTAAACCGCAGCCCAAATTCCAAACACTAACTCGACCTCACCCAGGAGATGCAAAAAGTTTTCGGCAATCGAACCTTCAGGAAAACGTCGCGCCCAAGATTGAAACACTTTAACCAGAAAGCTATGAACGAGCGCGAGCGCGAAAATGATCGTGGCTGTCCATTCTGCATACGCTGGAAGTTGCGTCGTCATACGGGCAGTGTCTCACAGCAACGAGAGCTCGTCAGCCCATCCTTCGTTGATTGCGCGAAGGAGGCGCTCCACATCGCCCTGGCTGCGGATATAAAACTGGGCTTTTGAGCGAGTCTTTTTTCCAACCCGCACCGTCATGATCTTAAGCCCCCTGGGTGAAATCATTCCAAACACATCCTCATCCGTTTGATCGTCGCCGATGAACAGGGCCTGCTTCACGCGCAGTTGCTTCATGAGCGCCACAAGTGCCGTGCCCTTATGGGGCATGTTTTGCGGAACTAAATTGAGGACGCATTTTCCTGGAACGATTCTCGGCTGCGGCTCGAAGTTATCCGCGAGGTCGATGAGTTTTTTTCGCGCGCGCGCGCGGTCCCGGGCCATCCGGTAATGAAGCGAAAGTGAATAAAGCTTATCTTCCACCACGACGCCCGCGTCGAGCCCCTCCCCGTTTCGCCGAAGTGCTTGCGCCCACTTTTTACAGGTGCCTCTCGCCTCGATCGACTGTGTGCGAAATTCGGCAATGCCTTCGATCCCGTGATTTCCGACGAGATGTGCAAAGTTTCCACTGGTGCGATGCTTGAGATCACGCAACGAACGCCCCGAGATCACCGCAACGGGGGTGTGCGTTGAAAGTTTGCACAGTAATGTCAGCGTCGTCTTTGGAATTCCCGCGTGGGCGGGGTCGGCAACAATGGGCGCCAGGGTTCCGTCCAGATCAAACGCAAAAAGGGTCCGCTGCGTGATGAGTTTTTTCAGTGCGGCGGCGTTTTTGCTCAAAAAGAGGTGCGTCATGCGGGCAGGAGTCCCTTTGATTGGTAAAAGCTGGCCCAGGAGACCATCAATTCTAGTGCCAGGACCCCATGCCTTCTTCGGTTTGAGTTGAATTTGACCTTGCCCCGACGCGGCAGGCTACGGTATCCACGGCACTCAACCTTGTATGCGGGGAGAGATGTCCGAGTGGTTGAAGGAGCACGATTGGAAATCGTGTGTGCGGTAACACGTACCGAGGGTTCGAATCCCTCTCTCTCCGCCATAAAATAAAAACGGCTGCCCGAGCGAAAGCGACGGCGGCCTTTTTTATTTTGTGCGGTGAGAGATGAGGATGAGAACCCTGAGCGAGCACCTGCGAGCGGGGTTCGACAAAACGGCCATGAAGGGCGAGGCCCAGCCTCATTTTTAGTCGGGCCCACCTTTTGATTTCGCACCTCCGTCAATTTCTCCCCGCTTTTGTGCCCCCCAAAACTAAGAGATAATCTCACGTATGAGACTCGCCCGATTCCTTGGCATCTGCCACGCGACCGCCACACTCGGGCTCCTGCTGCATTCGGGCACCGCCTTGGGCGCTCCTGATTTCGCCAATGCGGCTGCCATTGAAAAAATCGACACCGCGCTCATTGAGCTTTCTGAAAAGTCCCGAAAGGTCATGGAGAGAATCGGTGTGGTCGCGAAAAAACGAGACACTTCCGAGGACAAGCTCTCTGAGCTGAGTCAAAAAGGAATTCCTCCCACGGACCCCAGGCTCCGTAAACTCGTTGAAGAAAGAGCCAGCATCGAGACCGAACTCTCAGAAATCACCACGAACGAGATCGTAGCGCTATCCGATCAAGAAACCGTTCTCCACGAGCAACGAAGAGCTCTCATCTCGCGCGAAGAACTTCTGCGGGTCTTTGCGAACAACAATAGTACGTCAGCGCCCCAGGCCTTTTGCCACACTTCGCCCGCTTCCGTCATCGATCCAAAAAATATCGACACCATCGAAAAATTGCTGAAGCGACGATTCAAAACAGAAAAGTTTTATCACGTCTTTAAATACAACTGCCATGACTTCGCGCAGGAGTTCATGCTGGCCGAAATGAACTCAAGATTTACGGTCGGAATTGTCTCCTGCCAGGGCGGCCAGGCGCTCGCCTCTCCGCTCTCGGGTCACACGGTCAACTACATCTTTGACGACCTCGGACCCAGAATGTGCGTCACCGAACCCCAGCAGGTCTCCAAAGTCCGCTGCTGGCAAGCCAACAACAAAGAACAACTCACCAAGATGCCCGACATCAGC
>CAMBEX010000020.1 GCA_945865865.1 Bdellovibrio sp. ZAP7 | reverse complement strand
TTGAGGACGACATTCTCATCACTCAAGGTGGCCACGAAAATCTTACCCAGGATGCACCCAAGGAACGCGCTGACATCGAAGCGTTGAAGTAGTGTTTTCATGAGTATTCGGCTCGGTCCTTTTGAAATCGAAAATCCGTTTATTCTGGCGCCCATGGCCGGGATCACGAACTCACCGTTTCGCAGATTGATGCGAAAGCGGCGCAGCTCCGTGGTCGTGTCCGAACTCGTTTCTGCAAACGGAATCGAATTTGCCGGTGAGCGTTCGCTGGACCTTCTCAAGTTTCACGAGGAGGAGCGTCCGGTGGGTCTTCAGATTTTTGGAGAGCGCGAGGACCTTCTCGTCAAAGCCTGTCAGTACATTGAGCGCCAGGGCGCGGATTTCGTGGACCTGAACCTGGGGTGTCCCGTTCCAAAAGTCGTTAAAAAGGGCGCGGGTTCAGCGATGTGTCGCGATCCTATTTCACTCGGAAAAATTTTGACCCAGATGGTTCGCTCCGTGAAAATTCCGGTGACCATCAAGATTCGCACGGGCTGGGATGCAGGATCTCGAAACGCGCACGACGTGGTCCGAGCGGCCGCCGATGCGGGAGTGGCCTGGGTCGCGATTCACGGCCGCACACGCGCCCAAGGCTACAGCGGCGAGGCGGATTGGGAAATGATCGCTGAGGTGAAGGCCAAGAGCCCGATCCCGATTATTGGAAATGGCGATCTCGCCACGGCAGAGGTTGCGCTCAAGCGCTATCGTGAGTCCGGAGTGGATGCAGTCTTGATCGGCCGTGGCGCACTGAGAAACCCATTTATTTTCGAACAGGCCGAGGCGCTTTGGAAGGGTCAGGCGATCCGAAAGGTTACGACCGAGGACTACCTCGAGCTGCTTTCCGAGCAACGCACGATGCTCGACGAAACATTTGGCGCCCGCGGTGGGCTGATTCACGCGCGAAAATTTCTGGCTTGGTATTCGGCAGGATTTCCAGGTTGTCACGAACTTCGGCGAAAGATTTTCAGCATCCAGGCCTCTGACGAATTGTGGAAGGATGTTACCGAGTTTTTCGTCAAAAATACCGCGCATCGCGATCTGGAGTTTTTGGCGCAGCCCTTTCTCATGGGTGGCCACGGGTGAATTCGCGGTGAGAGGCTTCTAGGGCTTCGAAGCAAGCTCGACGCGCACTCCGCCAATCTTCAAAAAATAAGACTTCGAATCCTCTTCAAGAGACTTCAAAAGGTCGAAATAGGCGGCGTGCAAGAACTTTGCTTTCTCAGCGCCCTCTTTTGCTCCGCTCTTGATTCGGCAAACCAATCTGCCCGGCCGGTATTCGAGGGTGGAGGGCACAAGCTTTTCGTGGGTTTCGTCATTGATCCAAAGTTCAAAACCCGCATTGGGAGAACCATCGATTCGATGAACAAAGTAGGCTGTGTCCTCAACGGTGATCCGCTTGGTTTCACGGCCGATGCTGAGAAAATAACCAGCGGCGTCCTTTTTGAGGCTTTTTGCGAAAAGCCGGCGGGTGGGCTCATGGGAGATTTCGGTCCCATCAGCCAGCCATACGCCATTTCGGGTGAGGATGATGACTTCGTTGTCGACGAAAAATGGAGCGTTCGCAGTTTTCATAATCAAGAGAGGGTCTAGCGGCGTACCCTTGCGTCCGTCAAGAGCCACGGTTACAACCTAGGCCATGGCCTTCAATTTGACTTCCAAGCAGCAAAAGCAGCTTCAAGAATCTTTTGTCGAGGTGATTCGAAAGACTTCCGCTGAACTTCCGCAAGATGTCGTGGATGCGGTGCTGGAGGGGCTCGAGCAAGAAGCCAAGGATTCGCGCGGCGAGTACGCCCTCAAGATTATTCAAAAAAACATCGAGCTCGCCAAAAAGAAAAGCCAGCCCCTTTGCCAGGATACCGGCAGTATTTTGTTCTATGTCCATTATCCGCGCCAGATGTGTGGTGAGATGTTGGGCAAGATCATCCGCAAGTCAGTTGTAGCCGCGACCAAGAAAGGTTTTCTCCGCCAAAACAGCGTCGATAGCCTGACCGGAAAAAACAACGGCACCAACGTGGGCGCCGGCACTCCGACGCTTCATCTGGAGCCCTGGAAAAAGGACTACCTCGATGTTCGCCTCATCTTGAAAGGTGGCGGATGTGAAAACGTCGGAGGGCAGTACAGCCTTCCGGATTCGAGAGTGGGAGCGGGCCGCGACCTGGCAGGTGTAAAAAAATGTATCTTGGACGCCGTACAGCAGGCGCAAGGTAAGGGCTGTGGACCCGGAGTTTTGGGAGTCATCATCGGGGGTGACCGTTCAACAGGATATTCCGCATCTAAAGAGCAGTTTTTAAGAAAAATGGGCGACAAAAACGCTCATCCCGAACTCGCCAGGCTCGAAGAAGAGTGCGTGCGTGAGGCCAATGAGCTCGGGATCGGGCCGATGGGTTTTGGCGGAAAAACTACGCTCATGGGAGTCAAGGTCGCTGCACTCAATCGCGTGCCGGCTTCATTTTTTGTAAGCGTTTCCTACATGTGTTGGGCATATCGCCGCCAAGGGGCTCAGGTGAGCAACAAAGGCGAAATCCGCAAGTGGTTCTACTGATCGGAGCAAATCATGATTCAGATTCAAGCCCCGTTTACCGAAGAAAAAGTTCGCGGCCTTAAAGTGGGTGACATGGTGGAGATCAGCGGAGTGGTGTTCACTGGCCGCGATGCTGTCCACAAGTGGCTGCACGAAGGCAACGATCCTCCCGTCAGCTTCAAGGACTCGATCATTTATCACTGTGGTCCCGTAGTGCTCAAAAAGAAGGGTAAGTGGGTCGTCACGGCAGCGGGCCCTACGACCTCCACGCGTGAAGAGCCGTATCAAGCTGGAATTATTGAGCGCCTCGGAGTACGCGCGGTGATCGGCAAAGGTGGAATGGGTGAGAAGACACGTCTAGCTTGCCAGAAGTTCGGCTGTGTTTACCTTCACGCGGTAGGCGGCGCAGCTCAGGTACTTGCTGAGGCGATCGAGGAGGTCGAAAACGTTTACGGACTGGAGCAGTTCGGTAGTCCCGAGGCAATTTGGCAACTTCGGGTCAAAAATTTTCCGGTAGTTGTCACGATCGATTCTCACGGAAATTCGCTCCACAAGGATATCGAGGCGCATTCCGGAAAAGTTTTGGGT
Source organism: Bdellovibrio sp. ZAP7 (assembly GCA_945865865.1). Lineage (GTDB taxonomy): Bacteria > Bdellovibrionota > UBA1018 > UBA1018 > UBA1018 > CAMBEX01. The sequence continues at coordinate 15,988 of CAMBEX010000020.1, read as the reverse complement.
GAGCTTTTCACCGCAATTTCCGAGAAAAAAGCCGCATCAAAATGAAGATCGGCGTTTTTGATTCCGGAATCGGCGGCATCACAGTCTTGAATGCGCTTCGTAGGCGCGTCACAGGCGTGGATTTCGTTTATCTGGGTGACACCGCGCATGTGCCCTATGGGACCAAGAGTCCCGCACAAATTCGTCGCCTTTGCGTCGAATCCGCAACGGTTCTAAAGAGCAAAAAAATCGATGCGCTGGTCGTCGCTTGCAACACAGCTTCAAGTCTCGCGTTGGGCGAGATCCGAGCCGTGATGGAAAGCGTTCCTGTCTTTGGAATGGTCGAGCCAGGTGTCGAGGCCGTGACCGAGTCACACGGCGGAAGCAGTTTAGGGCCAGTGCTGGTGCTTGCCACGCGCGCAACCGTCAGGAGTGGCGCCTACGGTATCCAACTTCGTGATCGATTCAGCCAAAACGGATGGCAGACCGAGGTTTTTGAGCAGGAATGCCCCTTACTCGTTCCGATGATCGAAGAAGGCTGGGTGGATCATGCCATTCTTCACCAGACGATCGGTGAGTACGTTCATGCTCATCGGAGCTCTCAACCTCCCGGAGTAGCGCTCTTGGGTTGTACTCATTACCCGTGGATTCAGGCCGCTTTTGAAAGGGCGCTTCCGGGCTGGAAGGTTGTCAATTCAGCCGAGGCCGTGGTTTCACACCTGGGAAAAGTGGGACTAATTCAGCCCACCCCTGTAGGTTTAAGCAGGTTGCAAGGTGCGGTGGATTGGATTTTCTCCGACCCGGATGCAGTTCCGGCGTTTGCCAAAGAGCTTGTTCAGGGCTAGGACAGGTAGATAGCCAATTTGAAATCCCCCTGGAACTTTTATGACGAGTGACCCCAAAAATGAGCAGTCAAAATGCCCCATGCATTCGCCGAGTGTGTATTCGGCAAACGATCTCACCTATAACGATTACCTCAAGGTTCCAGAACTGATTTCTCTTCAGCAGCCTCAGTCTGAGCCGGCTCACCATGATGAGATGCTTTTCATCATTATTCACCAGGCCTATGAACTCTGGTTCAAGCTCATACTTCACGAGATTGAAAGCGCCCTGGAGTGCATGAGCGCCGCTGAGCCACTCAAGGCGCGACATTTCATCCATCGCTGCGTCGAGGTCATGCGTCTGCTGGTCCAGCAGATCCACATTCTGGAGACCATGCACCCGGCAGATTTTCTCGAATTCCGCTCGCGCCTCGCTCCCGCCAGCGGTTTTCAGTCGATTCAATTCCGCGAGATCGAATTCATGGTCGGCGTCAAAGACGAGTCCTACCTCTCATTTTTCAAAAATCGCCCGGATTTGCAGGCTAAACTTAAAGCACGCTTGGACGGACCCGATCTTCGCTCTGCCTTTTATGACATGCTGATGAAGCTGGGCTTTTCCATTCCGAAAGATGCCGCGACAAAAGAGCGCGCCGGCGACGTCGAGACTCAGGAACAGATTCTTTTGGCCCTTTTGCCTGTTTACAAAAACCCATCATCCAATCTCCCGCTTTATCTTTTGACCGAGTCGCTCGTGGAGCTGGATGAGTATCTGGGTCTTTGGCGTGAACACCATGTGCGCGTGGTGGAGCGAGTGATTGGTTACAAACGGGGCACGGGTGGGTCGAGCGGCGTGGAGTATCTGCGATCGACGACCTCGAAAAAAAGTTTCCCTCTTTTGTGGGAAGTCAGAACCCGCTTAGTTTAAGTGGCGTAAGCTTTTCGAGCTTCCAGGTCTTATTTTTTCGATCAAAACTCAACGGGTACAAAATTCCGTTCGGAATCGGCACGGGAGCCGCATTTTCGCCCAAGAGGTGGCGGGCGAGTCGCCTAATCACTCCACCGTGGGTCGCGACCCCGATGCAGTCCTCGGTGGAGCTCTCCAGAAAATCCTCCATGGCTCGAAGAACCCGCTCGAGAACCTGTCGCCCGGTCTCTCCTCCGGGATAACTCACATCCGCATCACTCAAAAAAGGAGATCTCCAGCGTGAAACCAGCTCGCTTCCAAATTTCGCTTCGATTTCCTGCACCGTAAGACCTTGAGCATCTCCAAGATGCGCCTCGCGTAGTCCGGCATCGATGGACACTGAGATCTCTAGCGCTGAGGCGATGATCTGGGCGGTCTCGCGAGCGCGTGAGAGGTCCGAGCTCAAGATCGTTTGGACGCCGACGCGTTTAAGCGGAGCGATCAACTGAGTGGCCTGCTGGCGTCCGGTATCGTTGAGCGGAACATCCATGTGACCCTGAAATCGCTGCTGAAAGTTCCAGTCGGTTTCGCCATGGCGAAAAACAAAGATTCTACGGTGGGATGCACGAGGAGCCATTTTGATGCGATTTTACTCTGTGATAGTGTCAAAGCGCTATGGCTATCCGAAAAGTGGCCCGCCTTGGGCATCCGGTGTTGAGAAAAACGGGCAGAGACCTTTCAGTCGACGAGATCCGTTCGCCCGAAACCCGGCGCCTGATCCAAGACCTTGTCGAGACCATGGCCGAGTACGGTGGAATCGGGATCGCCGCACCCCAAGTTCATGAGTCTTTGCAGCTTGCGATTCTTGGATTTGACGATCAAAACGTTCGTTATCCTCAGCTGGGCAGTCAGCCTTTAACGGTCGTAATCAATCCAAAAATTACGGTGCTGGATCAAACCCCACAGGCCTTTTGGGAAGGTTGTCTTTCAGTTCCCGGACTTCGCGGACTCGTGGAACGCCCGCGCAAAATCAAGGTCGAATACTTGGATCATGAAGCTTGCCCTCGCGAGATCATCGCCGAAGGCTTTCTCGCGACGGTTTTTCAGCACGAGTTGGATCACCTAAATGGCGTGCTTTTTATAGATCGGGTCAAAACTGAGCCTGGAAAAAGCCCCATCGCGTTTATCGAAGAATACGAAAAATATCTTATTCCTGAATCCGCCACGGGATCCAACCCCAGCGCGGAAGGGTTGCTCGATTAATCTACGGATTGTGCGCCCTGTTTTTTGAGGTCATCAGCTAATTTGATTCGGGCCTCGCGCCTTATTTTGGCTTGTTCAAGGCGCCTTTTCTCTTCTGGAGTTTCCGGAATGACGGGCGCTACTTGAGTCGGTCTTCCATGATCATCGAGTGCGACAAAGGTCAGGTAGGCCTTCGCCGTGTGAGTAAGTTCGCCGGTGAGTGGGTTTTCTGATTCCACACGAACTCCGACTTCCATGGAAGTCCGGGCTGCGAAATTGACCGTCGCCTTGATATGAACGACGTGCCCCAATTTGATTGGAGCCACAAAATGAAGTGCATCCAGGGATGCCGTGACCACAACGCGCCTAGCGTGCTTCCCGGCCGAAATTGCCGCTGCGATGTCGATCCAGGCCATGACTCTTCCGCCGAAAATTGTTCCAAGTGAATTGGTATGCGAGGGAAGAACGATTTCGGTCATGGTGACGGAAGAATTTTTAGGATTTTTTCCGGCAAGAGTTTTTCCAGAAGTTGAGTGAGTGGTCATAGTTTAATTTATCGCCCCGAATCCTGATTCCCGCAACTCATTGCAGTTGACGGAGGGTTTTTGGCGCGCATGAAAGAATTCTGCTGCGTGTGAAGGCCTATACGGCTAATCAGAAACAGTGAAGCCATCGACTCTCATTGGATTGATACTTTGCAACGTCATCTGGTCGGCAAACCCAGCGATGAGCAAAATCGTTCTGGATGCTGTGAGTCCTCCTCAGGCGGCGTGGCTCCGCTATTTTTCAGCATTCTTGTCTTATCTGGTTGCCGCTGCGGTGATCACCGTGATGCGTTCGCGCGCGGCGCGGTTCGGTCCCGCCTTTACGCTCCCCAAATCCGGACGTGATGCACTTTTAATCGCGGGCCTCGGGTTCTCGGCCTTTTGTTTTGCTCCGTTCCTGGGCATGACCGGCCTCAATGCATCGCGGGCCGTGGATAATGCCCTCATCATCGCTATTGAGCCGCTGGTGACCGCGCTTTTGGCGTGGATTTTTCTGCGCGAAAAACTTTCTGCCGTGCTCTGGTTTTCATTTGGATTGGCGCTGCTGGGATTTTCTTTTCTGACGGGCCTGACTCCTGCTCTTTTTTGGACCGGAATGGATTCTCATATCCTAGGCAATCTCATCATTCTCATCTCGTTGGTCGGCGAGGCCGGGTACTCGATTTTCGCGCGAGCGGTGATGCCTCGCTATCGGATGCTTGGAGTTTTTGGCACGGCGCTGCTTTTTGGCACGGCAGTTCTAACGCTCATTGTTTCGCTGCGAACAGGACTCCCCGCGCTCGAGGTGATTCAGGGCAAAACGGCGCTCGCGTTGTTTTGGCTCGGGCCCTTGGGTTCGACCGCCACGTATCTATTCTGGCTTCTGGCGCTTGCTGAAGCACCGGTCGCAAGCCTTGCGATCACCCTTTTTGTTCAGCCGGTGCTGGGCGGCGTGTGGGGAATTATTTTCCTAGGCGACCGCCTAGGGGCGGTCCAGTGGCTCGGCGCGTTTCTTATTTTGATTGCGGTGGCGGCGCAGGGTTTGCCAATGTTCGGCTCGCGAACGGAGCGGGACATTGGCAACTGAAGTTTTCAGACCCAAGGTGCGGGTCGGAGGGGTTGGCAAATAAGAAATGCCACCTTCAAGAAAAACAGTTGCTCATTAGAATTTTACGTTCCTATACTTGACTCGTGGAGGGGGAAATGGACGTCTCCTATCAAGCAGGTTTTCAGTCGGATGCGAGCAAAATCACCGGGCTTCCCGAAGTAGGAAGTCCCGATGTTCAACCCAATGGATATGTTCACGGTCAGCCGGGCATCATGCCTTCGGGTGAATCGCTGATTCATTCTATCGTTTCTTTGACGGGCCTACCCGACGGCGCAGTGCGCGAAGAGCTCAACCAAATTTTGCAGGGCGGCGCAGCTCAGGGATCAGCGAGTGTGCCCCTTGAAAATGTTTCGCTCGAGCAGCTTAGAAGTGCAATGTTGGTTTACTTGGAATCAATTCATGCCGATATGATTTCAAAGGAACCTGATTGCACCCTGCCGACTCTGTAGTACTGCAGACGTCTTACCGCTCCCCGCCCACCACTTTGGCTGCCCGCAGCACCGGAGCGCCTAAATATTTTTATTTCCACGCAGAGCGTCATTATCTAAAGTCTGTGTATACTCTTTTGCAAGTCTCGGTTTGAGGCTTTTTGGCGCATTTTTCAGGCAGTACGATCACAATTAAGGGAACAACGCGATGATCATCATGTCTTCAAAAAAGAAAGTGCCCGCAGATCTGGTGAGACCTGATCTGGTTGGCTTCGATTCGATTCTCACCTCCGCTAATGGGTATATTCCAAACCCCATTGTTATTGAGCAGACCGCGCGAGGTGAGCGTCAGTATGACATTTATTCGCGGCTCCTTTTGGATCGCATCGTGTTTCTTGGAACAGAGGTCAACGATACGGTTGCCAACTTGCTCATGGCTCAGATGATGTTTCTAGAGTCCTCTGATCCCGATAAGGACATTCATCTCTACATCAATTCGCCCGGAGGCTCCGTTACCGCGGGGCTCGGAATTTACGACATGATGCAGTTTATCAAGTGTGACGTCAGCACTTACTGCGTGGGACTTGCCGCGAGTATGGGAGCTCTCTTGTTGACCGCGGGTGCAAAAGGTAAACGATACAGCTTGCCACACAGCCGCATCATGATTCACCAGCCTCTAGGCGGCGCGCGTGGACAGGCCTCGGATATCGAAATTCAAGCTCGCGAAATTCTCTATTTGAAGGAGCGACTCAACAGCATTCTTGCTCAGCATTCGGGCAAGCCGGTGGAGCAGGTTTTCAAGGATACAGATCGGGACAATTATCTTTCGGCAGCGGACGCGGTCGAATACGGCCTGATCGATAAAGTGGTCACTAAGCGCGGAGCATAAGGGGAATCTTCATGGACGGCAAAAAATACGGCGATGGCTTTGGAAATCTGTGCTGCTCTTTTTGCGGAAAAAACCAGAGAGAGGTCAAAAAACTGATCGCTGGTCCGACGGTTTATATCTGCGACGAATGCGTTGAGCTTTGTAACGATATCATCGCGGACAAGCAAGAAGAGGGAACAGCTCGAACCTCTGAGCGGATTCCGAAGCCCGCTGAAATCAAGTCTACTCTAGATGAGTACGTAATCGGCCAGGAGCGCGCCAAGCGCGTTCTCTCCGTAGCGGTGTATAACCACTATAAGCGGATCCAGCATCAAACCGAAAAAAAGAAGGGTGACACGGTCGAGCTTCAAAAGAGCAACATTCTTCTGATCGGTCCCACGGGTTCTGGCAAGACTCTTCTTGCTCAGACTCTGGCTAAGCTTCTCAATGTTCCGTTCGCGATGGCAGATGCGACAACACTCACTGAAGCTGGTTACGTCGGTGAAGACGTCGAAAACATTATTTTGAATCTGCTTCAAAACTGCGACAACAACGTCGAGCGGGCTCAAAAGGGGATCGTCTATATCGACGAAGTCGATAAGATCTCCCGAAAGAGCGAAAACCCCTCGATTACGCGTGATGTGAGCGGCGAAGGCGTTCAACAAGCGCTTCTCAAGATCATCGAAGGTACCATCGCAAACGTTCCCCCTAAGGGTGGGCGAAAGCATCCCCAGCAGGAATTTGTTCAGGTGGATACCGGCAACATTCTCTTCATTGTGGGTGGCGCATTCGTGGGTCTCGATAAAGTGATCGCGCAGCGTAAAGGCAAGCGAAGCCTGGGGCTGTCGGCCAACATTACTTCCAAAACCGAAGAGACCGCATCCAAGCTACTCGCTCAAGTTGAACCAGAGGATCTGGTGAGATTCGGGCTGATTCCCGAATTCATCGGACGACTTCCCGTGCTTGCGACGCTCGAGGAGTTGGATGAACAGGCGTTGCTTGAAATTCTTCAGAAACCTAAAAACGCGCTCTCCAAACAGTACATCAAGCTCTTTGAGTACGATGGCATTGCGCTGGAGTTCGAACAGGATGCACTCGAGGCAGTTGCCAAAGAAGCCATCAAGCGAAATACAGGGGCCCGTGGTTTGCGGGCGATCTTGGAACAGTCGATGCTGGATGTTATGTACGAACTGCCTGCCAAGCCGAATGTCAAGAAGTGCATCGTTACAAAAAATGTGATCCTCAAAGGTGAGCGCCCCGTCATTGTCATGGCAGATGGAGCCGAACAGGCACCCAAGGCTGCCGGTGCGGAAAAGGCTGAAAGCGCTTAAATTCAATTAGCGTCAGTATAAAACCGCCTGCGCAAGAAATTGCCGCAGGCGGTTTTTTTTTGATCCCCATACGCCGTCCGGAATAATTTACCCGTTTCGTTTTGAAGGGTAGGTATGCTGTACTTAGATTAAGGAGGCATGAGGGATGGAATCCTCTCCGGATTCCTAAATCGGTCCCTCACACCAAGCGGCCTATGAGCACACGAGACAAGAAGTCAACAAGCGGCACGAACACCCAGTCTAAAACCAGCACCACCGTGAAGGTTCCTCTTTTACCATTGAGGGACGTCATCATTTTTCCACATATGGTGGTCCCCCTTTTCGTGGGTCGTGAGAAATCCATCAACGCCCTTGAAGAGTGCGTGAACAAGAAAATCGATTTGTTCCTTGTCGCGCAGAAGCAGGCGACCACCGTGAGTCCCGGTGAAAAAGACATTTTCGAAGTTGGCACCCTCGGCACGATTCTCCAGATTCTTCGCCTTCCCGATAACACCGTGAAGGTGCTGATCGAAGGAAAGCGACGCGCTCGAATTCTCAGCTACACCGAGACTGATCGAATGATCGAGGCCGAGGTTGAGCCTCTGACGGATTTGGCAGAAGTTAGCGTGGAGATGGCGGCTCGTGTTCGTTCTCTGAAATCTACGTTTGAAAATTATGTAAAGCTCAACAAGCGCATCCCTCCTGAGATGCTCATGAGCGTGAACACGATCGAGGATCCGTCCCGTCTTGCAGATCTAGTGGTCGCGCACCTCAATCTCAAGCTTGAAGACAAGCAGGAGATTCTTGAGATCGCCGATCCTTCCAAGAGGCTCGAAAAGCTTCTGCAACTCATGCAGGGTGAAATCGAGATTCTCCAAGTGGAGCGCAGAATTCGCTCTCGCGTGAAAAAGCAGATGGAGCGCTCGCAGAAGGAATACTACCTAAACGAGCAAATGCAGGCGATTCAGAAAGAACTCGGTGAAAAAGATGAGTTCAAGGCTGAAATCCAGGCTCTTGAAAAGCAAATCCGCACCAAGGCCATGAGCAAAGAGGCTCGCGACAAAGTAAGTCGTGAACTCAAGAAGCTCAAGATGATGTCACCGATGTCAGCCGAAGCGACAGTTGTGCGCAATTACATCGACTGGCTCATTACCTTGCCTTGGGGCGAGTACACCCAGGACTGCAATGACGTGCAAGCAGCTGCACGCATCTTGGACGAAGATCACTACGGACTTGAAGAGGTCAAGGAACGCATTTTGGAATATCTGGCCGTGCGCGTGCTGACCAGTCACTCCAAGGGCCAAATCCTCTGTTTCGCGGGTCCTCCCGGAGTGGGAAAGACCTCTCTTGCAAAGTCGATCGCAAAATCGCTGAACAAAAAGTTCGTGCGTTGTTCTTTGGGTGGCGTACGTGATGAGGCCGAAATTCGCGGACATCGCAGAACTTACGTCGGCGCACTGCCGGGGAAAATTGTCCAAAGCCTCAAAAAGGTGGCGTCTTCCAATCCGGTGTTCCTCTTGGACGAGGTGGACAAGATGAGCATGGACTTCCGAGGCGATCCTTCGTCGGCGCTTTTGGAGGTGTTGGATCCGGAGCAAAATTCGACGTTTGCCGATCACTATCTTGAAGTGGATTTCGACGTATCAAAGGTGATGTTCGTGCTTACGGCAAACTCTCTACACAATATTCCGAAACCGCTGTTGGACCGCATGGAGGTCATCACGATCTCCGGTTATACGGAAATCGAGAAGTTCAACATCGTTCGCAAGTACTTGGTGGAAAAACAGTTGGAGGCTCATGGGCTCAAGGCCACTGACATCGAGATCACCGACGAGACCGTTCATTCTCTGATCCGTAACTACACGCGTGAGGCCGGCGTTCGAAATCTCGAACGCACGGTCGCCACGGTGTGCCGCAAAGTGGCGCGCAAAATCGTCGAACGTGCGGACGCGGCAGCCCCTAAAGATGCTTCCGCTTCGAAGAAGGCCAAAAAGGCTGCGACCGCGAAGGATCAAAGCGTTGAAAATCGCTTGATCGTCGTGACTCCCGCGGACCTTGAGGAGATGCTTGGGCCACCGAAGTACACGACTCAGCAGATCGAAGATAAAAACGAGGTGGGTCTTTGTAATGGATTGGCCTACACCGATGCTGGCGGCGACATGCTTCAAATCGAAGTGTCGGTTGTTCCCGGAAAAGGTCAGGTCAAAATCACCGGCAAACTGGGTGAGGTGATGCAGGAGTCCGCAGCTACTGCGATGAGCTATGTTCGCTCGCGTGCGGAGTTGCTGGGACTGGACAAGGATTTTTATCAGTCGATCGACATTCACTTACACGTGCCGGAAGGAGCAGTTCCAAAGGACGGTCCTTCAGCGGGAATCACAATGGCTACGGCTATCACGAGCGCACTGACCAAGGTGGCTGTGAAGCGTGACGTTGCGATGACGGGTGAAATCACTCTGCGGGGACGTGTTCTGCCGATTGGTGGTCTGAAGGAAAAACTTCTGGCCGCAAAAATTGGAAACATCACCACGGTATTGATTCCTCATGGCAATATTCCGGATATGAAAAAAGTTCCGCGCGATATTACCAAGGGAATGAGGGTGATTCCGGTTGAGCATGCAGACCAAGTGTTGAGACTGGCTCTTGAGCTCGAGAACCCTGAAGAGTTCCTTATGCGTAAGGGCGTCGGTGAGATTTCTCTATCGGCACTTCAGGATTTATCTCGTGAAGAACCCGTCAAAACCGGCGCGAGTTCAGTAAAGCACTGAGCTTGCCGGGACTTGTCAAAACCATGCTTTAAGAGTTGCACCCGGGGCTGCCATACCTAAATAGGTGGTCCCGGGTTTTGTCCAACTCATCTGCATTTCTAAGCCTAGGGTCATCGACACAGAGTGTCCCCGTTCCTTTTTGCGGACGGCACCCAATTCGTAATCAAGCCCTGCCTTGACTCCGTAAGCTAGGTTGGTTTTTCCTTTTTGGGCATCCGTCCAAAACCCGCCGTGTGCGAGCGTCGTCCCAACCCATAAGCCGCTAGTTTCGTTAGAAAATTTACACAAACCCTGAAGTCCGACAAAGCGCGAATTGACGTCACGAGTATGATGATTCAACTGAATAAAGACGCCGCCCCCGAGATTTGGGTCAAAAAAGTAAGTGCCCTGTGCGCCGTAAGTCATCCCATTTCCCACGCCCTGATCCACATGACTCAGGCCTCCGCCGGTACCTACAAAAAAACGGCCGTTTGAATCGAGCTCCTTGGCGGATGCCGAGATGCAATTCAAGGCAGCAAAACTGATGAGTCCAAGTGATCTGAATGCACGGGATGGGTTCATGAAGCCTCCTAAGTTGCCCCACGCAGGGCGACCCATGGCGGGGGTGCAACGCCTAGGCCAGACTAATCGCTTGACCTCCCCAGTAGGCTCGTCTACTTTCGCTGCTCCCCGCGCGCTGAAGGGTAGTGATCCTTGGATTTTATTTCTTGGGAACAATTCCAAATAGGCGTGTTGAGCTAACGCGATTGTCGCGTTGGCCATCGTAAAGGTAAGTCATGCGCTTAAGAAGCGTATGCAGGCTTGCAGTGCGTCTCGTTGGGGCGTTGTTTTTGCGCTGCAAGCAGAATGAAGAAAGGAAAGCGTAGTTCATGCCAACAATCAGTCAGCTCGTTCGCAAAGGACGCAGTTCGAAAGCCTGGAAGACCGGTTCTCCAGCGCTCCAGAGTTGCCCTCAGAAGCGCGGTGTCTGCACCCGCGTTTACACAACCACTCCTAAGAAGCCTAATTCAGCGCTTCGCAAAGTTTGCCGTGTTCGTCTCACCAACGGATACGAAGTCACCTCCTACATTCCAGGCGTTGGCCACAATCTTCAAGAGCACTCGATTGTTTTGATTCGTGGGGGACGCGTGAAAGATCTTCCAGGTGTTCGCTACCATACAGTTCGCGGAACACTCGATGCTCAAGGCGTTGCCAATCGTAAACAAAGCCGTTCCAAATACGGAACAAAGCGTCCTTCGGGTGCCGCAGGCGCTCCAGCTGCTAAATAATTTTTGATTTTTTGAGGAATACATATGGGTCGTAAAAGTTTTGTTAGAAAGCGTGAAATCCTTCCTGATCCCAAGTTTAACGACGTGGTGGTCGCGAAGTTCATCAGCAGTCTGCTTAAAGACGGTAAAAAGTCTGTCGCAGAAAGCATTTTCTACGGTTGCGTAGACATCATCCAAACCCGCACGGGTGACGATGGTTTAAAGGTTTTCAAAAAAGCGCTCGAAAACGCGAAGCCATTGCTCGAAGTGAAGTCCCGCCGCGTCGGTGGTGCTACCTATCAGGTGCCGGTTGAAGTGAAGACCAATCGCCGTCAGTCATTGGCGTCTCGTTGGTTGATCGATTCAGCTCGCGGTCGCCCTGAGCATTCCATGGCAGAGCGTTTGGCCGGTGAGTGCATGGAGGCCGCGAACGGTCGCGGTGGCGCCATGAAAAAGCGCGAAGACGTGCACAAAATGGCAGATGCCAACAAGGCATTCGCTCATTACCGCTGGTAATTGAACAGTTGCTTGAAATTTAAAAGCCACCGGTTAACGCCGGTGGCTTTTTTTTCGACCCCACGTTCTGCTAACCACGAAAGCGAACTATGGCTAAAACCCTCCAGCTTACCCGCAACATCGGCATCATGGCCCATATTGATGCCGGAAAAACCACGACCACCGAACGGATTCTTTTTTACACCGGCAAGACCCATAAAATGGGAGAAGTCCATGAAGGTACAGCCGTCATGGACTGGATGCCTCAGGAGCAGGAGCGCGGAATCACGATTACCTCCGCCGCTACCACGTGTTTTTGGCGCGAGCACCGAATCAACATCATCGATACGCCGGGGCACGTTGATTTTACAATCGAAGTTGAAAGATCTTTGCGTGTGCTCGATGGAGCGGTTGCGGTGTTTTGCGCGGTCGGAGGAGTAGAGCCGCAATCCGAAACGGTCTGGAGGCAAGCCAACAAGTACCACGTTCCACGGATCGCATTCATCAACAAGATGGACCGAGTGGGCGCGGATTTTTTCGATGTTTTCGATCAAATTCGCGAACGCTTGAGTGCAAATCCAGTGGCTGTTCAGCTTCCATGGGGAAGCCATGATGAATTCCACGGGGTGGTTGATCTTATCGAGATGAAGGCCATCCGCTATCATGTCAATGATCAGGGATCGACCTTTGAGGTTGTCGATATTCCAGATGAGCTCGCCGCGCAATCTGCCGAATACCGTGAAAAACTTCATGAGGCAGCGGCGGAGGTCGACGACGCGCTCATGGAAAAATACCTGGGCGGCGATTCGCTTTCATCAGACGAAATTCGCCGGGCGATTCGCAAGGGGTGTATTGCGATGAAGTTCGTGCCGGTGATCTGCGGCGCAAGCTTTAGAAACAAAGGTGTTCAGCCACTCTTGGACGCTATTGTGGACTACCTTCCGTCGCCTTTGGATATTCCGGCAGTGGAGGGGCGTGTTCCAGAAGATCCAGACAAAACTGTGAAGCGCTGTGCGAGCGATGATGAGCCGTTTTCCGCGCTTGCTTTTAAAATTGTAAACGATCCGTATGTTGGCCAGTTGGCTTTTCTTCGCGTTTACTCCGGTCGCGCTGAGTCCGGGGTCATGGTCTACAATTCCTCCAAAGGAAAGCGTGAAAGATTGGGGCGGCTTTTGCTGATGCACGCCAACAAGCGTGAAGACATCAATGAGATTCATGCGGGCGAAATTGTCGCTGCCGTGGGACTTCGGTTCACTTTCACCGGTGACACGCTTTGCAGCGAGTCGCAGCCAGTTTTACTCGAAAAGATCGATTTTCCAGATCCTGTTATTTCAATCGCGATCGAGCCAAAAACCAAGGCCGATCAAGAAAAGTTAGCTAACGCACTTCAGCGACTCTCGATGGAGGATCCATCATTTCGAATTTCGACGAACGAAGAAACCGGCCAAACTTTGCTGAGTGGAATGGGTGAGCTTCACCTAGAAATTATCGTGGACCGTATGCGCCGCGAGTTCAAGGTGGACGGAAATGTCGGACAGCCACAAGTGGCGTATAAAGAGACGATCTCGCAAGCGCATACCGCCGAAGGAAAATTTATTCGTCAGTCGGGCAGTAAGGGGCAGTATGGGCATTGCGTGATTCGCTTTGAGCCGTTGCCGCGAGGAGCGGGTTATCAGTTTGTGAATCAGATCAAGCAGGGCGTGATTCCCAAGGAATTTTATCCCGCCATCGACAAGGGTGTACAAGAAACTCTTTTAGGTGGGATTATCACTGGCTATCCAGCAGTCGATATCAAAGCGACGCTTCTGGACGGCTCGTTCCATGACGTGGATTCAACAGAGGTTGCGTATAAAATCGCGGCCTCAATGGCGTTTCGTGAAGCGGCATCCAAGGCAGTGCCTCTGATTCTTGAGCCTATTATGGGCGCTGAAGTGACTTGCCCCGAAGACTACATGGGTGGAGTGATTGGCGATTTAAATAGCCGTCGTGGAAAAATTCTCAATATGTCCATGAGGCATGGGCTGCAGGTTATAAAGGCCGAAGTTCCACTGTCGACCATGTTTGGCTACTCGACGGCTTTGCGCTCCTCTTCACAGGGGAGAGCGTCGTATTCGATGGAGTTTTCGCACTATGAGCCTGTTCCTCCGAATATTGCGCAGGAAATTAAAATTAAGGCGGGAGTAATTATCGTTTAAGTGGGTGCCGCAAGTTTGAGATGGTTGGATCTGGCGCGGGTTCGAGCAGTTACGCCGTGTTTAGGCCGAAAATCGTTAAAAAATGAAAATTCCGCAAAATTTAGTTTGTGTCTGCTCTGTGGCGTTTGTATAGTCCCGGCCTCTTGTCTAGATGTTTTACTTTGACGATTCAGGAGAGATTGCTCGCAGCTTTCACATTGCTGCGAGGTAACTCCCTGGAAATATGGACGGTTTTCTGTTTCGACAGCTGACCGAAAATTAGAAATGAAGGAAGTACGGTGGTTTAAACCGGTTCCTGAAATTCATTAAAAAGGAGATGTGCGATGGCGATGGAACATAAGATCCGAATCAAATTGAAGGCTTTTGATCACCGGGTATTGGATCAGTCCGTTTGGGAGATCGTAAATACGGCTAAACGCACAGGCGCGTCGGTTCGTGGCCCGATTCCTTTGCCGACTGTGATCAATAAATATTGCGTTCTGCGTTCTCCTCATGTAGACAAAAAATCCCGTGAACAGTTCGAAATAAGAACTCATAAGCGGCTTTTGGATATCCTCGAGCCTACACAGCAGACGGTTGACTCGCTGATGAAGCTAGACCTTTCTGCCGGTGTGGATGTGGAGATCAAGTCCTAGTTTAATCGCTTCGGCGGTGGGTTAGGGCGAAATGGTTTCGGCGTCAGTTTGAGCTGAGTCATTTGCTGGGTTGTCGATACTACTTTCTGTAAAATTCCCAGAAGGTAAGTCGGCGGCTCAATCGAACACTTCATGAAAGCATCCGGCGGCCCTTGCTAGTTTGCAGGATAAGGCGGCTTCCCGGTGATGCTGTGAGAGTGAAATCGACTGAAGAGAGAGACTTAAAAAGTCTGTAAATAATTGGCGCTCCAAAGACGGCGCCAGTGGAGATGACTATGCAAGAAAACACCCAGCCTAATCAGGCTGCCCAGCGCGAGACCGTTGCTTTACAGCACGGCCGTGGCGGAATCCTTGGCGTCAAGGCTGGCATGACTCAGGTGTATACTTCGGAAGGCGAAGCGGTAGCAGTAACTGTTATTGATCTAAAGCCTTCGGTAATTACTCAGATTAAGACTCAGGAAAACGACGGATATCTCGCCGTTCAGGTGGGCTTTTTGGATAAGAAAGCCAAGTCCGTCAATAAAACGGAGCAGGGACATCTCAAGAAGTCTCAGGCCTCCGGATTTCATCATTACCAAGAATTTCGTTTGGATTCAGGCGCAAGCCTCGATGGTTTGACGGTTGGAAAAGTTCTCGCCGCCGATTTCATCAAGGCCGGTGACCTGGTTGACCTTACCTCTGTCAGTAAGGGTAAGGGGTTCCAGGGCGGAATGAAGCGCTTTCATATGGCGGGTGGTCACAAGACTCACGGGGCTTCGGTGAGTCACCGTTCGCTAGGTTCGATTGGTAACCGCGCCGACCCAGCTAAGTGTTTCAAGAACAAGAAGATGCCCGGACAAATGGGTAACGAACAGGTCACTGTTCAAAACGTTCGCGTGATCCGTGTGGACGCTGAGAATCAATTGTTGCTGGTTCACGGCAGCGTTCCTGGTCCCAGGAGCGGTGTTGTGACGGTTCGCCGCGCAATTAAGAGCAAGGGGTGATTTGTGCCTACTTTAGATTTAATTAATCAGGAAAAGAAGAAGGTCGGTACCATCGAGCTTCGCGACGACGTTTTCGCGGTCGATGTAAATATTCCTCTCGTACATCAAGTGATCAAGGCGCAGCTCGCGGGTCGCCGTCGGGGAACTGCAAAGACCAAGACGAAATCCGAAGTACGCGGGGGCGGTAAAAAGCCGTTTCGCCAAAAGGGTACTGGTAATGCACGTCAAGGTTCCAGCCGATCTCCGCTTCAGCCGGGTGGGGGTCAGAGTTTTGGACCTCAGCCACGTTCTTACGAACAGGCAACTCCAAAAGAGATGATGCGTGGAGCTCTTCGTTCGGCTCTCTCGGATCGAGTTAAGGCTGATCGCGTTTTGATCGTTGATGAGTTCAAAATCGCTCAGGTTAAGACCAAGGCTTTTGCCGAATTGGTCAGTAAGAAACTGCAGCTCTCCAAGGTTTTGATTGTCGATGCGGCAAATA
>CAMBEX010000019.1 GCA_945865865.1 Bdellovibrio sp. ZAP7 | reverse complement strand
CTCGAGTACATCCCTTTGAATCATCTGCTCGCGCTCAACGGCAACTTTGACGGATTCTTTTCCCTCGAAAAACCCCTTGGAAACCACGATTTTGAACCGATATTGCGCTTTAAGGTACGAGTCCGCCCCGCCAAACGAATCCGCGAAATTTTTTTGGGAGGTATTGTCGAGCCAGCGGGTTTGAATGAAACCCGACTCACGGTTGGCGACATCCAGCCTGCTACTTTTGAGGGCTTCAAGCACGGACTGCCAAGCAGTATTAAAGTCAGTCCTAAAGATCTTGGTAAATACTTGCTCGGTAGTTGCACCCACACTCTGCTTATATGCTGTCATGCAAGAAGGGCCGCTCAACGCGACCAACCCGCAGACGATTCCGACAATTGAGCGCAAATCTCGAGAAAATCGAAATCCCATATCAATATGCTACCATAAACAGCATATGCGCTCCATTGACCTGGCCAGTGAAATTAAACGAGTCCTCACACTAGAGGGACAAGCGATTCTCGCCTGTTCGGAAAGGATTCCCAAGGACGGTGGCCCCCTGGCTCGGGCCATTGAGCTTTTTCAGCAAGCCCTCGATCGCGGTGGAAAGATTGTGGTCACAGGGGTCGGGAAATCCGGCAAAATCGGACAAAAAATAGCGGCGACCCTTTCGAGCACCGGGAGTTTATCGGTGTTTTTACACCCAACCGAAGGGCTTCATGGTGACCTTGGAGTCGTGAGCTCGTCAGACGCAGTTTTAGCGCTCAGCCACACTGGAAACACCGACGAACTCGTACGCCTGATTCCTTCACTCAAAAGTCTTCGCGTGAGTCTGGTCGGAATGGGAGGCAATCCAAATTCGAAGCTCGCTCTCGAATGTGACGCCTGGATCGATGCGGCCGTGGATCAAGAGGCCTGTCCTCACAACCTCGCTCCCACTACGAGCACCACCCTCGCTCTCGCGCTCGGCGATGCGATTGCAGTCACGCTCATGCAGCTTCGAGGATTTGATGCGCAAGCCTTTGCGGTCAATCACCCAGGAGGCTCGCTTGGCAGGAGACTGAGCCTTCACGTCTCGGATGTCATGCATCAGGGTAAAGCGGTTCCAACAGTTGCGTCCGACACTTCGATCGATGAGGTACTCACCGTACTCACTCGCGGATCCCTGGGGGCTGCGCTGGTCATTGATGGATCAAAACTTTTGGGAATCATCACCGATGGCGATATCCGCCGATCCCTCCAACACCGTGAAAAGTTTTTTCAGCTCAAGGCCACGGACGTCATGACGCAGAATCCCGTTGTGGCGCGTCCTGAAATGATGGCCTTTCAGGCGCTCGAACTCATGGAAAATCGCCCGAGCCAAATCAAGGAACTCCCCGTAGTTAACGCGGACCATCATTGGGTGGGCCTCGTCCGCCTACATGACTTGGTAAAAATTTTCTAAAAGAATGATCTCCATCGCTTCGACATTGCGCACCAAACCCGAAAAATCCAGGAAACCGAGTGAAACCTGCCCACACTGCGGCGGCCCAGTCGTGGATCATCAGATATTTCCTTACCCAGTTTTGCTCAATCTTACTTTCGCCCTAAGTTTTGTCGGGTTCTTAGTGTGCTTTTCCAATCTTTCGTCGAGTGCTCGATATGGATGGACCACAGCACAGGCGGTATTGGGTGCACTCCTGATCCGCTCCCGCCTCCGTGCCCGCCTCAGAATTTATCGTTGCGTCCGCTGTGACCGTGACTTAGATTAGTGTTTGATTTTCCAACAAAATTTATTTTCAGAAACCCTTAACGGAGGCATTTTCAATGGACATGAAACACGCACCAGGCGTGAAATCGAATAAGAAGTACCTCTCCTACACTTTGGCAACTTCGCTGCTCACGGTGGTATCTTTTGCAGTGGTCACCGCTTGCACCGATAAGCAAGCCAAGGCCAAGCCAAACATTGTCACCAAAGAGGCTCCCCGAGCTGGCGTGGTCGCAAAGATTGCTGGCGAAGAGATCACCGAAGAACAACTGATTGGTAACGACAAGCTTGATTTTTTCGAACTCAAGAAGCGTGAGTACGATCTCAAGATGGATCGGGTCAACCGCCTGATGGCTGAGAAGCTCATTGGCGCGGAAGCCAAGAAAGCAAACCTCCCTCTCGAAGAGTTCATCAACAAGACTGTCATCAAAGGTGAAATCAAGATCAGCGACGCTGAGTACAAGAAGTTTGTCGCTGAAAAGAAAATCCCTGAGAGTCAGCTCAATCCCCAGATCAAGGAACGCATCAACGGTTTCCTGCAGACCCAAAAGAAGCAGGAACTGGTCGACGCTTACATTGCAAAGCTCACCAAGAGCACTCCCGTTGAAATCTACTTCGTGAAGCCAAAAATGGATGTTCAAGTGGATGTCGGCGGCGCTCCCGTGACGACAACCAAGAACACCAAGGTCACGATCGTGGAGTTCTCAGACTTTCAGTGCCCATTCTGCTCTCGCGCTGCGGACATCGTGACGGAGATCAAGAAAAAATACGGCAACAAGGTCAAGGTGGCTTTCCGTCACTTTCCTCTGCCGATGCATAAGGAAGCGCGCCCTACCTCAGAAGCATCCATGTGCGTAAACGAACAAAGCACCGACAAGTTCTGGAAGTTTCATGATTTGGCATTCAAGAATCAGGACAAGCTCGATAACGCCAGTCTAGAAAGCTACGCAAAGCAAGCCGGCGCTGACGTCAAAAAGTTCAAGGATTGCTTCGAAGCCAAGAAGTTTGCCGGCCAAGTCCAGCAGGACATGGAATACGGCGAAAAGATCGGCGTGCGCTCCACTCCGACCTTTTTCGTGAACGGCCAACTGGTCAGCGGCGCTGTTCCGATCGAACAGTTTGCTGAACTGATCGACGAAGGTTTGGAATCCAAGTAATTCAAGCTCTGCAAGATTTGAAAAAGAAACGGGGAGCCAGAAATGGCTCCCCGTTTTTATTTTCAGCTCCTCATCGAGGGACGCGACGTTCACGCGCAGCTAACGTTAAAAATTATTTTTTAAAGAGAGCGCAGACTTTCAAGTGGCGAACCTCTTCGGGGTCGCTCACATTGAGTCGCTTCAGCACGATCTCTGCAGCGGTTTCAATATCGACGTTCTCCGAGGCCTGAACCATGAGGGCTTCGCTATAGAATTTTTTGAGCCCCTGAAGACTTGAACGTGGCCATGAATTGATCAGATCCGCGGCTGCCTTGACGTCTAGGTCCTTGCCTGCCGAAAGAAGCATCATCTGAATGGTGTCCAAAATGTGCGCCGACTCCTCGCCCACGAACTTTTCGGTCTGCACTCCATCTACGAGGTCCTTAAGTCTTTTGGGGTCAACCAGATCCTTATCCATCAAGACTTCGACGTTCTTGACGAAGCTCACGATATCCCTGCGAGAACGCTGACTGGTTCCGGACACCTCTTGAAGACGCTTACGAATCAGCTTTCGGTACGAGAGAAAATTTTGTCGCCGACTCAAGCACTGTTCACAGTTGGCAAAACCCAGTGCCTTGGTGTTCACAAACTCAAGCAGATATTTCGCGTCCTGTTCCGAGAACTCCGCGGCGTCCTTTGAAAGAATCTGAAGAAGGCGCTCGTCGGTGCGCACTTCTTGGGGTCTGAGAGTGGTGATTCCGCTACGAACGCGCGCAGCGGTCTTTGCCGCATCGTCGGCCCCCTCTCCAGAGAAGAATTTTACCAACCAAGTGCCACTCTCTTCAGAGCCGTCGGTGAAAATTTTACGCATCACCGGCACAAAACTCGCCGGCGCTCGCGATCCGCGTCCTGAATATTCGGATGCCACCTGCGTTGGAGTGGTCGAGCAGGCTGAAAAAACCGTGAGCGCAGCAAAAGCCGAGATGCCGATCAGCGACACATGACGAACTGATAGAATTTTCACTCGCTTGACTCCTTCGTAAGTAACTAGAACGTTCGAAATAAATTTGTTTGCCTGGCGTTTTGCCTATTACGACTCACTCTGATTCTACCGCCAGGATCCGTATTTAAAAATACGGCAAAATTCTCCGGGTAGGCGGCAAAATCTGCAGCGTCAACTCTCCCTCGCTCCCCCTTGAAAAAAATGAACAAACCGCGAGATAGAACGCTCCGAAATAATTTTTCGGCAAAACACAGCTGATTCTTGAAGTGAATTTTTAACGGGCCTTAAGTTCGTCTGGCTTCGCACGTGAACGCGCAAGCCCCTGGTCTGCAGTTTTTTCTACCTGCTTTACTGGTACAGCACTTGCTTTCAAAGCTCTCCGGAGGCGTAGAAAGAAATGTCGACAGTTTCGGGTACAGGTGACAGTAGCTCGTTCCATCAGTTTCAACGGACCATCGACAACCTCGAGGAAGAACACGAGACCGAGAGCAAAAAGTCTCGTCAAAAATCTGACAAAAAGCTCCAAATGACTCTCGACAACAGCGCCGCCAATTTAAAGCGACAGCAGGATAGTTCTGCAAATTCTCTTCGAGCGGCCCAAGAGTCACTTAATCGCACTCTCTCTTCAGAACGCGACGGTCACCGTCAGGAGATCAAAAAACTCCAAGGCGAACTTTACGACAAAAACGGGCGTCAGTCCTCCAATGACGCCGAAACCGCTCGCCAACAGCTCCGAGACGGCCAGGGTTTTTGGGACCGCCGCCATGAGGCTGACCTCAAGAGTCTGAGTGAGTCGGACCAAAGGCACTCCGATAAACTTGGAAGTAAACAACGTGAGAGCGATGAGAGACTTGAAAAATCTGTCCGCTCCGCGCGAGACTCGGCGGCCGATGCTTACGGCTCTCGCCTCAAGGGTCTGCAAAAAGAAAAGGCCGAATCCTACCAAGCAGAGCAGCGCCAACTTTGGGACACCCAACGCCGCCATCAAGAAGACATGGAGACGATCCACCATCAGACGCGCGAGCATGGCGAATCCATGAAAAACGACTATGAGCGCCGCTCCTCCATGCAGGAGCAGTATGCTGACGAAAAACTCACCCACCAACTCAAAAACTCCCAAGAGCACGAGACAAAAAATACCGCGGCCCTTACAAAAAGCCATAAGGGTGAAACCAATCAACTCAGAAGCCAAATCGAAGACCTCCTTCAGACGGAACCCAATTACCGCCGAGAAAAAGGCGAAGGCGCAGCCGAGGCGATCAAGAAGTACGACTCGGACAATCGAAGTGAGCGCCAGCAGATCGTGGAAGGCTACGAACAGGAGCGCGGGCGCTATAAAGATAAGTACCGTGAAATGGAGCGCCATCAGAACGATATTTACGACAAAGGGATGCGTGAAAAGGACGAGACCTACGGAAAACGCATCGCAGACGTTCACCGCGAACATCAGTCCAACTCTACGAACTCACAGCGCGAACTCCGGAAAAGTCAGGAGCAAGCAGGAAAGTCCCACCAAAAGGCACTCGACCTGACCCGAAAAAATTACGAGGGACAGCTTGAGGATTCTGAAATCAAAAGGAACGACGCCCTGACCCATCAGGCGGCGGGCTATCAAAAAATGCTAACAAGCCAGCGCGGGACCTCCGACGACAGGATCGAGTCGCTAGAAAAACAGCTCACTGAAAAGAACACCACTGACGACCCTGACCAAGTCTCCCCTGCCGCTGAAAGGGTGATCCGTAACAGCGTGACCCAACATCTCCAGAAATCTCTCGATGCCGAGCAAGCCCGCAATCAAAGGGGCCAGGAAAGGGCAAATAGCGAGTACCAGCACCGACTCCAAGATGTCCTCGATACAAAAAACAGCGAAATCACCCGGGCCCACCGAGACGCGAACGTCAGTACGAGCCAGCTCCGTACCGAAATGAACGGCCTCCAACAGGAAATGAACGTGACCCAGTCCGCGGAAAGCCTGGACCGACACGTCACCCAAACCCGCGAACTCGAAAACCTTCAACGGACCCATTCCCGAGAACTCGAAAATCAGCGACGCCATTACGAGGACATATCCAAGGCATCCATGGATGACGCACGCGCTAAGGGAAATGGTGCCCGCCAGGACCTCGTCTTTGAATCAAAAATGGCTCAGAGGACTTTCTCAAACGCCCAAAATGAGCTAATCCGTGAGTACGAAAAAAAGCTCGCGGACCAGCGTATTGAGCACGAAACTCTCCTTCGCGACACCAAGACGGAGACGGATCGTGTAGTTCGGGACCAGGAACGGAAAACTCGACAAGAAGTCGAAGGAATTACCCGCCATTACGAACAACAGTTATCCCAGCAGGAAATGCAGGGTAAGGAACGCGAAAAAACGGTGGCCCAAAGCTACCAAGATCAACTGGAAAAAGTGAAGCGTTCCAATGCCCTTCTCATCAAAAAGAAAAGTTAAAATCGTCTGCACGTTAGGCCCTTCTTCGCAATCTCCCGAACGAATCTCGGAGTTGATCGAAGCAGGAATGGATATCGCGCGCCTCAACTTCAGCCACGGTACCCACGAGTTCCACAAGGGTCTGATTAAGAACATTCGAGCAGCCGCCCTGAAGGCAGGAAAAAACGTCGCGATCATGCAGGACCTCCAGGGCCCCAAGATTCGCGTCGGAAAACTTCCCCCACCGGGACTTGAACTCAAAAAAGGCGATGTGCTCTTGCTCTATCCTGAGGGCGCTCAACCCAGCATCTCCACCGAAGGAAAGATCGCAGTGCCCATCATGGCTGAAATCGCCCAAGCCATTTCGGCCGATGTGCAAAAAGGCGCGCGCATTCTCTTTGACGATGGAAAAATCAGCTCCCACGCACTCCAGGTCTCGCCGCCCGAGATCGTAGTTCGGGTGGATGTCGGTGGCAAACTCACCAGCAACAAGGGCATTAACCTCCCCGGCACTCCCCTTTCGATTCCCTGCCTAACGGAAAAAGACGTCGTGGACCTCATGTTCGGTCTCGAACAGGGCGTAGACGCCGTGGCGCTTTCATTTGTTCGCTCCGCAACGGATATCGATATTCTCAAGGCAAAAATGCGAAAAGTGACCTCGGATCCGCCGCTTGTCATCGCCAAGATTGAGCGAGAAGAAGCCGTAGCCGACATGGAATCCATCATAGAAGTCTGTGAAGGTCTGCTCGTCGCTCGCGGCGATATGGCGGTTGAAGTAGGTGCTGAGCGGGTTCCAGCGATTCAAAAACAACTCATCCGAAGCTGCAATGAACTCGGAGTGCCGATCATCACCGCAACTCAGATGCTCGAGTCCATGATCGGATGCCCGACGCCGACGCGCGCCGAGGCCAGCGACGTGGCTAACGCAGTTTTTGACGGAACCGATGCGGTCATGCTCTCGGGTGAAACAGCATCCGGAGAATATCCAGTAGAAGCCGTGCAAACCATGGCTCGGATTGTTCGCGAAGCGGAACGTTCAAAAGATTTTTCAGCGCACCGTGAAAACCTCCCGATGCCGGGTTCAGTCGTCGATTCGATTGAGTTTAGTGCTTCGCGAATCGCCAACCATGTTGGTGCTGTTGCGATCGCCTGTCTCACCCACTCCGGAACCGCTGCGCGAGCCCTGGCTAAATTTCGCCCTGAAACCCCGATTGTGGCCATTATCGACAATGAAATTCAGCTTCGTCGCTTGGCTTTCGTTTGGGGCGTTCAAGGGGCATTGATTCCGAAAATGGTCGCGACTGACGATCTTTTCTCGATGGTTGAAAATGTTTTGATCACCACGGGATGGGCCGAGACCGATGACCTCATCGTGGTAACTGCGGGGATTCCAACGCTTCGCCGCGGGACGACCAACATGGTCAAGGTCCATCGCGTGGGAGCATCGCCCGATCGCGCGGCAAAACGCTGATCGCAGTATTAGAGAGCATTTGAAGTGGAAGAACAAACACCCCTCATGAAGCAGTACAGCGAGATCAAGGCCAAGGCCGGAGATGCGCTGCTGTTTTTTCGCATGGGAGATTTTTACGAGCTCTTTGGTGAGGATGCCGTCACGGCCTCGCGAATCCTCGAGATCACGCTGACCTCAAGAGATAGAAATAAAGCTAACCCCATGCCCATGGCAGGAGTTCCTCATCACAGCGCGGGTGGATACATTCAGCGACTCCTCAAGTCTGGCAAAAAGGTCGCCATTGGCGAGCAGATGGAAGACCCCTCAGCCGCAAAAGGAATCGTTCGTCGGGATCTGGTCCGGATATTCACTCCGGCAGTTCAGTTTGACCTCGAAGGCTCAGAGGCGTCCTATCTCGCCACTGCACTGCAAGATGAAAAATCTGGACAGTGGCTGCTGGCGTGCCTCGACTCTTCGACGGGCGAAGCGCTTGTCAGCGAAGCCTTATCGTCGGTGCGTCTTCTCGACGAATGCCTGCAACGCCCGATCCGCCATTTTCTCCGAATTGGAAATGCACTGCCCGTGGACGTAGTTGCGAGTTTTGGCAGCCAGACTTTATTGGAAGATCTGCCGTCTAATTTTTTCTCGCGCACTCAAGCGCATGAGACTCTCCAACGCCATTACGGAGTACAGTCCCTCGATGCCTTTGTCAGTGATCCGACGGCGGCGCACGCAATTGGGCTTTTGGTCCATTACGTCAATCGGACTCAAAAACAGGACGTTCTCGCACATTTGCGACCTCCCGCTCCTCTCAACCGCCCCCGTACTTTGACGCTTGGCCCTCGCACCGCCCTGCACTTGGATCTTTTTCCAGGAGCCGACGCTCAGCCTAATTTATTTCAGCTCATTAACAAAACCCGCTCTGCGCTCGGCGCTCGTCAGCTCAGGCGCTGGCTGGCTGAGCCCCTCAAGGCAGTCTCGGAGATTCAGCAGAGACAAGAGGCCGTTCGTGCACTTTCAACGCCCGCAACTTCCGGGGCAGCAGCCGCACAAAAAATCAGCGCGCGGCTCACTGAACTTTACGACTTGGAACGGATCTCCGGCCGACTCACCACGGGACTCGCAAATCCGCGCGACACGCTGGCGCTGGGGCAGTCTCTGGCGATTCTTCCGCGCATTGCCGAAGTACTTTCAACAGTTCCGGGTTCGGCATTGCTCAGTGAACTTACGCAGGCAACCCGCTCGGCATCCGCACGCCTTGCTCACTTGGGTGAACGCATTCTGCGCACACAGCGGCCCGATGCGCCCCTCACCGTTCGAGATGGCGGAATTTTCGCCCACGGTACGACACCTGAACTCGATCACCTGCTGACCCTCACTGAAGACGGCCAACGATTTTTAATCGAACTTGAGGCTCGCGAGCGCGAAGCAACCTCCATTTCCTCGCTCAAAGTCCGATACAACCGCGTGTTTGGCTATTTCATCGAGGTCACGCAAGCTCACCTCAAAAATGTTCCCGTACACTATCAGCGCAAACAGACTACCGTCGGAGCCGAGAGATTTTTCACTGAAGAGCTCAAAAAATTTGAGGAAGAAATTGTTACGGCCTCATCCAAACAAAAAGCGCTTGAGCAGCAGCTTTTCGGGGAGCTGATTGCCGCGATCCAAAAAGAAATCAGCGCCATCATGAGTGCCGCACGCTCGCTTGGTGAGCTCGACTCACTTTTATCGATGGCGTCGCTCACCGAAAACCCTGGTTGGATTTTTCCGACAATCGACGAGTCGATTGATATCGACATCGAGGCCGGACGACATCCGGTTTTGGATACGGGATCGTTTGTACCCAACGACCTCAGACTTTCAGGGGACTCACGACGAACCCTGCTGATTACCGGCCCCAATATGGGTGGTAAATCGACCGTCATGCGACAACTCGCCCTCATTGTCATCTTAGGACAAATGGGCGCGCCTGTTCCGGCATCGCGCGCGCGCTGGGGCGCGGTTTCAAAACTTCATACCCGCATCGGCGCCCACGACGCGATTGCGCGTGGACAGAGCACATTCATGGTCGAGATGACCGAACTTGCGCACATCCTGAACCACGCCGACGAGCGCTCCTTGATTATTTTGGATGAAATCGGGCGCGGAACGAGCACTTTTGATGGAATGAGCGTCGCATGGGCGGCGCTCGAATGGATTTGCTCGCGGGTGCGCGCGCGAACCTTGTTTGCCACCCACTATCACGAACTCACTCACCTCGAAGGCACCCTGCCCGGTTTGAGTAATGCGCACATGGCCGTAGATTCTTCGACGCGCACGAGTTCGACGGGCAGTGCCGACAGCTTGCGTTTTCTTTACAAACTCAATGAGGGTCCGACCAACGAAAGTTTTGGGATTCATGTCGCGCGAATGGCGGGGCTTCCCAAACCCGTGATCGAACGCGCCTGGCAAGTGCTTGAAAGCCTGGAATCCCAGCAGGGCGCCAAAACTGGACTCGCCGGCAACACGTCCCAGCTTTCATTTTTTGGAAATTTTTCGGGCAGCTTTTCTGAGCCCGCTTCACAATCGCCTGCGCCACCGGTGGAAGCACCCACTCTCGAAGCCCCGGCCCCCCACAAATCTCACCACCCCGTTTTAGAATCGTTGGCCGAACTCGACATCAACAGCCTGACCCCGCTTGAAGCACTGAACCTGCTTTCGCGCCTACACGCTGAAGCCCGCGAGCATTGTCAACAGTAGTCGCCCAACACCCAAGCCCTCTAGCGACTGACCCACTCCCTGATCTCATCGATCAGCTCCTGAATGAGTCGGTGGTTTTTCTGGGCCTGCCATTCTTCTTGAAAGTGAAACTCGCGGTTCTTGACCTGAACGCTCACTCCGCATTTTGTATGGAGATTGCTACTCTCCGGATCGTAGTCCTGGGGCAGGTCTGGGCTGCGGCGGATTTTTGCGCGAAAATGAGGCCGAATGCGAACTTCCTCCAGATCACGAAACTCATCTTCGAGAAGATTTAACAAAATCATTAACGGATCGCTTTTGGGATCGTTCTTCATAAACCTCCTTCGGCTGTCACCGCGGCCAAGGTTTTTTTGAGCGCCGAACCCACCGCGACCTCGGGCAGCAACGCGTCCACCCAGCGATAATCGTTTCCGAGATTTTCTAGTTCAAGCATTGCGGTGCTTTCTAGTTTCCAGACCCTCGTGAGTCGCGTGATCCGATGGCGGGTGACGATGTGGCGGGTTTGCACTTCTCCTGCGCTCTTTAAACAACGAAACTCGGGCTTTTCGGCTAACAGATCCCAAAGCCCCGCGCGCCACTCGCCGGCAGCGCGCTTGCGGAGCAAGACCTGCGCTCTCGTAGCGCCCTCCAGCAACACACAGTGCAACTCTTCGCGCACCTCGATCCACTGCTTGGCGGCGCGCCTGGGTGGATAATTTTCCTGCTCTCCTTTTTCCCGAGCTCGACAAACGCCGCTGAGCGGACACCGCTCACACCGGGGCGCGCGCACCGAACACACAGTAGCCCCCAGCTCCATCAAAGCCTGGTTCAAAACCGAAGACGGGACCCCATGCCTATGAGCGTCGCGCACCCAAATTTTAGAGAGCTTCCATAATCTCTGTTTAAAAAAAGAGTCGCCGCGCACGCGCGAAACCCGCCGCAGCCGCGACATGACCCGCTCTACATTTCCATCCAAAATCGGCTCAGGCTGGCCAAGCGCAATCGAGACGATCGCGCCCGCAGTATATGGCCCGACACCCGGCACCTCGAGCCACTGCTCGCGCGTCTGAGGAAAGGCCCCCTGCTCGACGATCCAGTGCGCCCCCCGGTGGAGATTGCGCGCGCGCGAATAATACCCAAGCCCCGCCCAAGCGTGCAGGACTTCATCGATGGACGCTCCGGCCAAGGCCTCCACGGTTGGAAAACGGCCTATAAACCTCTCAAAATAGGGCACTACCGTGGCCACCTGCGTTTGCTGCAGCATGATCTCGGAAATCCAAACACGATAAAGCGTCGGCTCGTCGCGCCACGGCAAGACACGTTTTTGACGCTCAAACCAATTTGCAAGCGCCAGAATCGCTGTGAGATACTTGCCCATGGGTTTGGCTTTTGCTTGTTTCAGGACGGAACGCAAGGTCAGAAATTTTTTCGAGAAATAGCCCAGGGCAATGCCCTAGGAAAGAGCCAAGGACGGCGATCAAATGGGATTTAGATTTTCAAAAAAGATAATCGTTCCACTCCTAGCGCTCATTTTAGTGAGTGCTTCGGCATGGTCCGCACCTCGCCCCTTTCGAGTGGTCATTGATCCAGGGCATGGTGGCGCGGATTTAGGCGCCATTTACCAAAAAGGTTCAGAGCGCCTTGCAGAAAAAGATCTCACCCTCCTTTTGTCCCAACAGGTCGCACGCCGGTTACGAGCACGGGGTTTTCAGGTCACGCTGACACGCGATGATGACCGTGAAGTCGCTCTACCTACACGTACGGCCTTGGCCAACAAACTCAATGCCGACGTTTTTCTTTCGATTCACATGAACTCCACGGCAAACCCCAGCTCCGCAGATGCCGTAGGAATCGAAACCTACATCCTCAACGGGACCTCGGATGCCTCTTCAAAGAGGCTCGCTCACCTTGAAAACTCAGTACTCGGTGAGTCTGATGCTGCCCACGACTCCCAAGAAAATCTGGATGTCGCCCTCATTCTTAAGGACCTTCAACTCGACGCCAATCAAGGTGAAAGCAAACGCTTGGCCTGCCATGTTCAGAGCCAGCTTGTGGCCTCAACCATGGGCAATCGCCTCAGCCCTCGCAATCGCGGCGTCAGACAGGCGCTCTTTCATGTCCTCCTAGGTGCGGATATGCCGAGTGTTCTTGTCGAAGCCGGGTTTATCTCGAACCCCCAGGACCGTAGCCTCGTCCTTTCCACTCGAGGACAAACTCAAATGAGCGAGGCCATCGCTGCCGCTATTGATCGGTTTCGCCTTCAAAAAGGTACCGCCGAGGCCCGTTCAACCCTGAGCAGGTGTCAAGTCCGTTGACACTTCAGTGTCTTTGCGGTGGTCACCGGGCCAAACGTAAAACCGTTTGATTTCAATGACTTAAGTAAAATGCCCAGTCCCGGGTCCCATTTGACGCACCTGGCACTCCCCTTGCTCTAATCCATCCCGAGAGAACCGTTTACGAGTCGGCATGTGAATGCAGAAGCAGAAGCAAATCGAAGCCGCCCACGTAAACAAACTGAGAGATGGAGGAAGTATGAAAACAAAAAAGAGCACTGCCATTGCCCTGGCTGCTGCAAGTCTCGCAATCCTGAGTGGTTGCGGAAAAAGCAACGATCCCGCATTTCCGATCGGTGGAATCAATAACGGAATCATGCCCGGTAACGGCGCATGCGTCCCGATCACCCAGCAGATCGCGTTTGCTGGTCAAAACTCTTATCTGAGCGCCCTGAGACTGGTCGCCGGAAATGTTCCGAACGAACAAGCCCAAGGTACTGTTGGACTGGGCGTCGGCGGTGGCGGTGGTCAATACACGGACACCGGCGTCGACGGTACGATCATGGTGAGCATTCAGCCCATGGGCGGTGTGAACTTTGCGCCGAACACGCTGATGGCACCTACTCGCGCCAATATTCAGGGAACCGTGGTCATCAACCCACAAACCCAACAAGACATCATCTACCGCATGGGCGGGATGTCTGGCGGAATGGTCAGCACGCAGCCCTATCCTCAGCAATACCCACAGCAACAGGCTGTGCCTTGCGTGAGCGGTATCGCGATCGATACTGGGTTTGCCGGCGGATATTCTCTTTACGGCACGAAAGTGTATCTGTACTTGAACGGCACTTCTCACGGCTACATTTTGTCGCTCTAAGCGACAGTCTTTAGCCTGAGCGAAACTCTTGTTTCTTGTTTTCATACAAAGGCAAGTCGTTGCTCAACAAGCAGCAGTGTTGAAGTAAAAGTACAAGCGATAGCGCCAAGCAACGAACTAGCCCAAGACAGCCGTTTGGGCAAAAAACGCGAGTCTTGAAGAAACGGAGATGAATCAGAATTCTGGTTCATCTCCGTTTCATTTTTGCGTGCTACACTCAATCTGTGCACCCCAGCGTGAGCCTTGCCACTACTTCGTTTTTGGAGAGCCTGCGTATCGACCGCGGAGCCTCAAACAAAACCATCGAAGCGTATCGTCTGGATCTGACCCAACTCGCTCGAAGCCTTTCAGATTTCAAACCTAAGAACTCAATCGCAATCGACCAGATTAGCGCCAGCCACCTGGAGGATTTTCTAAAATCTCTGAGTCAGGCCGGATGCAAGGCAGCGTCTGTTGCCCGAAAGACGAGCGCAGTTCGCCAGTTTTTTAAATTCTGCTGTCTAGAGGGGATTTTGCGCGACAACCCGGCTGAACAACTCGTCGCGCCTTCTCAATCGTCCAGGCTTCCAAAGTTTTTGACTGCCGAAGAAACTGAAAAACTCCTAACGGCTGCGACTGAGGGTCTGCCCTACGTCACCTCCTCGCCCCCCGGAGTTCTCGAAACTCTCAGGGCTCGCGACCGCGCGATGGTCTACCTGCTCTACGCAACCGGGCTTCGTGTTTCAGAACTCGTCACCCTCACGACCCACCAACTGGATTTGGAAATGGGCTACGTCCGCGTGAGAGGCAAAGGCGACAAAGAGCGAATCGTTCCGTTTGCTCCGGCTGCTGGAAAACTTCTCGAGACTTACCTCACCCAGCTCAGACCCGCGCTCAAGCCCGAAGGCGACGCCCTTTTTGTTAATCGTCGTGGCCAGACCCTGACCCGACAATCTTTTTGGAAAACGCTCAAATCCCTCGGCGTGCAAGCCGGACTTCGCGCCTCCACGCTTTCGCCTCACGTTCTCAGGCACTCGTTTGCCACCCACCTGCTTCACGCGGGAATGAATCTGCGCTCGCTTCAAATGCTGCTCGGGCACTCAGATCTTTCGACCACTCAGATTTACACGCACGTGACGCCGGAACATTTAAAAACTGCGCACCGAAAGTACCACCCCCGCGGCGGCGGCTGAACGCCCCCCTGCGCGCCCATTCCGCGCATTGCCGCTGCAAAGCTTTTAGGCTAGGCTTCAGCCACAATGGAACAAGTGGGTCAAATCATCCAGCGCCTGAGCATTCAGATCATTCCGTTTTTGATGGCCGTAGTTTTTCACGAATTCGCACACGGTTTTATCGCCCATCGCTGGGGCGATTCGACAGCCAAGGACCAAGGCCGCCTGACCCTCAATCCCATTCCGCATATGGATCCGCTCGGAACGGTATTTTTTCCGCTCATCATGATGGCGACCGGAACCGGTCTGCTTTTTGGTTGGGCCAAGCCTGTGCCGATCAACCCCTCGCGCTTTAAGAAATTTCGCCCAGGGCTTTTTTGGGTTTCACTTGCGGGACCCGGAATGAACTTTCTCCTGGCGACACTCTCGGCCTTTGGATTTGTAGGCTTACAGATCTGGATGTCCCCTGAGTTCTATCTTTTTGAGCCCCTGGTTGCGATGGCTTACGTTTCGGTTTCACTCAATTTCGCGTTAGGAATTTTCAATCTCATTCCGCTCCCGCCACTCGACGGCAGCAAGATCGTCGAGAGCTTTTTGCCTTACACGGCGATGCAAAAGTACGAAGCCGTCGCTCGCTACAGCTTTTTTATTTTGATGGGCCTCATGCTGACGGGTGCGTTTTCGATTCTGAGTGTTCCGATCGCTTTCTTCACGAAACTCACCCTCGGAATCGCCGCCCAGATCCTCGGCAGCATGGCCCACTGAAATGACTGCCCCTAAAAAAACTATGCTTTCGGCGGTTCAGCCTTCTAATCGCCTGACCCTCGGAAATTATATCGGAGCGCTTAGAAACTGGGCGCAGCTTCAAAAGGATTACGACTGCGTTTTTTTCGCGGTCAATCTGCACGCCATCACCCAGAGACAAGACCCTAAGGAACTTCGTGAACAAACCCGTCGCGCGGTAGCGACTTACATCGCAGCCGGAATCGACCCGAAAGAAGCCACGCTTTTTATTCAGTCCGAGGTCCCGCAACACGCGGAACTCGCCTGGGTGCTCAACTGTTATTGCTACATGGGCGAACTGGGACGCATGACCCAATTCAAAGACAAGAGCGCCAAAGCCGGCGAAAATATTCCGGTGGGGCTTTTTACTTATCCCGTACTCATGGCCTCAGACATTTTGCTCTACGATACGGATCTCGTCCCGGTGGGCGCGGACCAAAAACAGCACATCGAACTCACGCGGGATATCGCGATCCGCATGAACAATGCTTACGGAGCAGATACTTTCAGAGTGCCGCAACCAGTGATTCCACAAGTGGGCGCTCGCATTATGAGTCTGCAAGACCCCACCGCAAAAATGTCCAAGTCCGATCCCGATCCCAACGGCTCGGTTTACCTCAACGAGACGGATGATCAGATCCGTAAAAAACTCAAACGCGCGGTGACGGATTCTGGAAGCGAAATTACGGATGATGAATCCAAACCTGGGGTCCGTAATCTCCTGACCATTCAGTCCGCACTCACCGGAAAGCCGGTTTCAGAAATCGTGGCCTCCTACGCGGGCAAGCAATACGGCCACCTCAAAGTCGATACGGCCGAGATCGTCGTTCAATCCGTCAGCCCGATTCGAGCTGAGGCCGATCGCCTCATGGCAGAAAAATCGTTTTTGGATCAGATCCTCCAGACAGGGGCAGAAAAAGCCCGGATTCGGGCTGCAAAGACCCTCAAACGCGTCTACGAGCACCTCGGGCTTCGCTGAAAACTCATAAAACGGCACTGGCCAAGTCTGCCACCCTTCGGGTTTTTGGAGACTTGGGGCTCCGTCAAGATTTCGTCTAAAATCCGACCGCGCCGCTTGCCATCCCGTCTTGCTTCGTTATGATGCACCCCATATGGCATCCAGTTCTCACCGGCTACCGATTACGGTCCGCCTCGAAAGCTTCGAAGGCCCACTGGATCTATTGCTCTATTTAATTCAAAGCCATGAGCTCGATATCTCGAAGGTTTCCATCGGAAAAATCACCGATCAGTACCTCGCTTATGTGCGTTTGATGCAGGAACTCAACTTCGACACCGCCAGCGAATTTCTGGTGATGGCGGCGACCCTGCTCCACTGGAAGAGCAAAGCCCTTCTCCCGCAAGAACAAAAGCTCGATGCCAATGGTCAGGCTCTCGCCGAAGACGGCGAACTCTCGCAAGAGGATCTGATCCGCCAACTCCTCGAACGCGAACGCTTTCGCCGCGCAGGCGAGGACCTCGCGCAGCTCCCTCGCCTAGGTGAGGACGTTTTTACCCGACCCAATAAAAAGCCTCCGGTCGAAAAAGTATGGCGCGAAATGGACGTCACCCAAATTGCCTTGGGCTATCAAGACATGCTGGTACGGGCCCGAAAACGCACGACGGTTCTCAAAAAAGAAACCGTCTCCCTGGCTGATAAAATTGTCGATTTTGCCGACCGCCTTCAGATCGGCAAAATGACCGAATTTACAAAACTCATGGACGCGGTTCCGTTTCGTCCCGAAGTGGTCGTAACTTTTCTGGCCTCCCTTGAACTTTCCCGACTCAGAAAACTGAAGATTCACCAAAACGAGACTTATGCCCCGATTTACCTCGAGCTTGTGGAATGCATTAAAAACTTCAATTTCTCGCTTGCTTCGGGCTTTGATGCCATCGCCCAAACGAGCCCGTCAGCGAATGTCCCCCCGGAAGCAGCCGGAATTCCTGAGCCCACACACGAATTTACAGACGGAGTCTGAACCTGAGAGTCCAAGCACGGAGGCCTTAGAAACCATGGTTAAAACAATCGCCGACAGCACAGAGAACCAAAAGTCCGAAACCGTTGAAACCCCATTGGCCGATGCCGCCCATGATTGGTGCCCTGACGAGACCGCTGTAGCGCCTTTAGAGGCGGCCACCATCAGCGATCCTTTCGCGTCGTCGACCACTCCGGTAGCCATCATCACCGACCCGTTTGGCTTTCATAATATTGAAGTATCCGAAGCCCAAAACATCGAAGACGAACTCGATCTCGATGATGATTTCAGCGACGAAATCATTGACGAGCTGGATATCAGCGCCATCAGGGAAAGCCTGAATAATGAGCTAGAAGATGTTGATTTTATTGAAGAAAAGTCACCCTCCGAAGTCGACCAAGAGATGAGCTCTCTGGCGCAGGCCGTTGCAGTCGAGCAAGCCAAACTCGAAGTCGAGCTCGAAGCACTCTCGGCTGAAACTGCCGAAAACCAATCCAAGTTGCTCGCGGCACAGATCGCAGAAGACGAGGCCCTCGCTCAGCACTTGGCTGAAGAAGCCGGAACCTCCGAGGCACTTGAAGAAGAAGATCCCGAAGTTTTGGCGGCACTTCCCCAAGTAGACGCAGAAGGAAATCTCGACCTGCAAGAACTCGAGTCCTGCGTCGAGGCTCTTTTGTTTATTTCGGATAAGCCTCTTTCGACGGACAAACTCAAGGAGCTCCTCAGCACGGAGACGCAAGAAATCCCGTTTGCACTCCTTCAAGAAGCGCTCACCTCACTGCGCGACCGCTATCAGCGAATTCAACACGGGATCGAGCTTGTAGAAGTCAATCATGGCCTCCAGTTTCGCACCAAGCCGGGTCGCGCGGCTCTTGCCAAGAAACTCGCCAAGGTCCAAACCCAGCGCCTCTCCTCGGGAGCGATGGAAACTTTGGCCATCGTGGCCTACCGCCAACCCGCACTCAAAGACGATATCGATAAGGTGCGCGGCGTGGACTCGTCTCACTTTATTCGCGGTCTGCTCGACAAGAAACTGATCCGCATTTCGGGTCGCTCCGAACTTCCGGGACGCCCCATGGTGTACAGCACGGCACCTGAGTTTCTCGAACTCTTTGGACTCAAGGACCTCGCGGCACTTCCTCCCCTTCGTGAGCTTGAGCAGATGGTTCCAAAGTCGCAGTCTGATAACCCCGAGGACGAAGATCCTCGCGTCAAGGAAATGCGCCGCCTCGTAGGCCAAATGAAGGCCGACGACACGCGCCTCGCCTACGATCCTCGTGAGGACGAAAAAATTCTGACCGAAATTCGGGAGCGCGTGAAGGAAATCCCAACTTCCACGCCGTATCTGGACGAGCAAAAGGCGCAAGAAAAAGCGGCTCTCGAAGCCGCCAAAGCACCCAAGCTCGAAGTACCAGCGGACCTGGCCGAGCTCATGGAAAACCTGATTCCGCAGGCGCCGGGGCCTTTGAATCATCTTTCGATCTAGTTCGATGGGCGTTGTTCGTCAGCCTTCGGCCGCAGCAATTTCCAGGGCTTTGCGAATAGCTCCAGTCTCATCTACGTCCCACCGCTTTTTGAGAGTCTCAATCGCTCGAAGATCGTTTTCATTGAATCGATGAGTTTTGGGAATCGCGAGTTTTTTTCCGCTCCTCCCTAAATGTTCAGCCCAATAAACGAGCTTGGTGGGCTGAACACCACGGAAAACTTCCGGCAGCCTTCCGCGCCTCAAGTCTTGCACCACTTGTGTGAGATCCTCTGGGAGATCTCCAAAGTGCATAAAGAGCTTAGGCCTTCGCAAAAGAATTGCCGGCAGCAGCTCCAGGATTCTGGGCTCTACTTCTTCACCCGCCCATAGTGCGTCAACTACTGTCGGGTGCGCGCGAGTTGGGGTGACGTCGTTCGCCACCAACAAACCTTCAAAGACCAGTCTTCCGGCCACTCGTTTGAAGCGTGCGTCTTTCCGCTTCAGCTCAATAGTCTTCTGCCTCTCTATCGCTTTTTGTTGGAGTGTTTTCATACGAACTTCTCCAGATTGACTCCGTAGATTTTGCACAGAGCGAAGAACCTCTCTGAGGCTCCTTTGGCGAGGTATTCGGTAATTAGATTTCGATTCTTATTAGGCGCTTTAAGCGCTTTCGACAGCAGTATGTAGTCAGCTTGGGCGAGGGATGCCTCCATCTGCTGGGTGTTGAGAAGGACGTCGTACTCAGTTTCAACAGGCATCCACACCTCGCTCGAGTGGGGATCCCAATGTCTCCCGAATTGTCCAAGCAGCTCGTTCAGTTTCTGAGTAATGATCCAGTCCGCTTGAGTGAATGCATCCACATCGGCGGTTGCCACTAGGTGAAGATCCACCTGGGCTTCTATGAGCGCCGCCTGGCCCACCACTTTGATCGTGGTTTTACTGAACGGGGTAATCCCTTCCGCGCCTCGCCGATGATTCTCTTCGTCCAGCCAGCAATCCAGTTTTCGAAAAACTTCGAGTAACATGGCCCCATCTTAACAGACCCAAAAGTAACGTCAATACGTTAAAAATACTAATAATAACAAGCATTTAGCAACAAAGCGAGCCGTAAATGGCTCGACTAACAGAACTCAAGGAGAGGCCGGCTAGCTAAAGGCAAAGCACCAGCCACGCAACCCAAGTGGCCGAGGTGTAAGCCTTGGCCCAGAGGATGATCGCAAGTGCCCCAAGGACTGCGCGCGGGTAGCCGCGAACGAGGCGGTTTTCCATCGGCATTCCGGCAGCCAGCGGAATTCCTAGTAGAAACAAACTCCCCCACTGCGTGACCAAGGGACTCAGGAGCTGCGCCAAAAGGAGCCAAGGAGCAATCCAGGCCACCGCGCCATTTTCTTTCAGAAACAAAA
>CAMBEX010000018.1 GCA_945865865.1 Bdellovibrio sp. ZAP7 | reverse complement strand
TGCGTCCATCGCCTTGAGATCATTGAGCCGGATTCCTTCGAGGCGCTCTAGGGTGAGAACCTTTTTGGTGGAGTAGGCTTTGTAAACTTTTGGAACCACTACTTCTGGAATCGATGCCAAGTTCTGCGAGATACGAATAACGCTGTTGGCCTCGACTATGTAATCGAGCTCATATTCTAGGGTTCTGAAAAACTCCTCGACTATGACCTTGGGCCTGAAAATTTGGCTCTCAGGAACATATTTTTCGAGAAGGCCCGCAAGAAAATCGAGTAACGAAACATCCGTGTCGATGACCTTCTGAATCTCAGGTCGCTGAACCTTGACAACAACTGACTCACCGGTGTGAAGTTGGGCCGCATGGACCTGACCTATGCTTGCAGCTGCAAGCGGCTTCGGATCAAAAGACAGAAATGACTCTTCGAGAGTCTTTCCGAGTTCGGATTCCACAACGGATTTAACGATTTCAAACGAAAGCGGAAGGACGTTATCTTGAAGTTTTGTGAGTTCTTCGACAAACGCCTCGGGCGTCACATCAGGTCGCGTGGAAAGAAGCTGTCCCAGCTTCACAAACGTGGGTCCGAGTTCCTCAAAGGACTCTCGAAGTCTGACCGGGGTGCTCTTATCGGCCTGGGACTCTGCAAACGCGGCGAGCCGACTTGGCAGAAACTTACCCAAGTCCATTCGGTCAACCAAATCGACAAAGCCGTGTTTGGCAAAGACTCCCAGGATCTGACGAAGACGCTGAACGTTCTTCACCGCCTGGCCAAGCTGCATGCCTGTCCGTATCCACTTCATTAGTTTAAGAATCCCACGAAAGCGGGGGACCGTCTACGCGGCTAAATTTGCCGACCGGTACGTGCACGTTTAGATTTGTCTTCGAATTTCTCTGGCCTTGCCAGTGGCCCATCAAGAAGGTCGAAGTCAATTTGACGACGATCCATGTCCGCCCTCACCACGCGGACTTTGACACGATCGCCCACTCGAAAGGTCCGCTTTTTTCGTCTCCCTGAAAAAATCATCTGCTCTTCGTTGAACTGATAAAAATCATCCCCGAGTGAGTCTCTTGGAATCATTCCTTCGACATAGGGCTTAGAAAGTTGGACAAAGAGCCCGCTCTCAGCCATTCCGATAATCTTTCCGTCAAACTCGTCCCCGAGATGCCTGTGCATGAGTCGAACTTGCTTGAGTCGTGTGGCCTCGCGATCCGCTTCCGCAGCCAGGCGTTCACGATAGCTGCAATGCTCACAGACATCCTCAAGCTCACGCTGAAGGGACTCATGTTCGCCGTGCTTGAGGCTCTGCTCTTTCTGTCGCTCAGCTCTCAAGGCCCGCCGAAGTAGACGGTGCACCACCAGATCAGGATAGCGTCGAATGGGACTTGTAAAATGGGTGTAGGCTTCGGACGCGAGTCCGTAGTGAATTCCATGTTCCGCGCTATAGACGGCCTGTTTCATCGCACGAAGAAGAGACATGTTCAGGAGGTCTTGCGCGGGATGGCCCTCCACTCGCTTGACGATCTCAGACAGGATTTTCGGCGTTACCTGTCCCTTTTTCAAAGACACTGGAATTCCCACCGTCCTCGCCAGCGTTTCAAATTTTTTGAGCGCTGATTCGGCCGGCTCACCGTGCGTTCGATACACAAATGGCCAAGAGCGCTCCATCATCCAGACGGTGACGGCCTCATTGGCTGCGATCATGAACTCTTCAATCAACCGATGCGAGTCCAGCCGTTCGCGATTTTCAATCGAGATGGGCTCACCCTTTTCGTCCACCCGGACCTCCGCTTCCGGCAAGTCAAAATCGATGGACCCTCGCTGCGACCGCGCCTTTTTGAGGGACTCGTACAATTCAAAGTGTGCCGAAAACTCCCACGCTGAGTTCGAACTCTGTTTAACCCTCTCTTCTTGAATCTGTTCGTACGTCGCGCGACGCTTGCTCTCGATGACCGCCTCCAGAAGTTCTGTGCCGAGTCGATTGCCAGCTCGGTCAAATTCCATCTTCGCCACCATCGCCAGGCGCGGCTCATCGGGCCGTAGGCTGCATAGCCCTGTGGAAAGTTCATGGGGCAGCATATGAAAGGCGCGTTCTGGAAAATAAACGCTCGTCCCTCTGGATTTTGCTTCGGTATCTAGTCCGGATCCGGGAGTTACATAGTGGCTGACATCAGCAATCGCTACCCAAAGGGTATGTCCCGATTTCTTTCGCTCAACAAAGACCGCGTCGTCGAAGTCACGAGCCGTGATTCCGTCGATCGTAATAAAGGCCATCTTTCTCAAATCTTCTCGGCCCTCTAGGTCTCGCCCCGGAATCTCCAGGCGGTGAGCCTGCGCTTCTTGAATCGCCTTTTCAGGGTGCTCCTCGACCAGATTATATTCTGCTGCCACCATGGGGAGATCGGCCGATGCCGGAAGCTCCTGTCCGAAAACCTCGACAATCTCACCGGTGACGCGAAAGGGGCCTTTTAAGTGGAATTGGAGCTTTGCCCTAATCCAGTCACCATCCCGGGGCTCAGTGCCACCCTCCGGAAGTGAAGGAATAAAGACCTCTTCACGCGCGCTCTTTCTTTCGTAAACAACCCAACCTGATTTTCCGGACTTCGAGTGATGAACACTGAATCTTCCGACCAGCTCGCGAAAGCGCCGCTCAAGGACACGAATATTGATCACATCTCCCCGGCTGCCCACCCAAACCTCGACACGATCCCTGTGAAAAAGGGTTTCAGCTTCACGCGGGGGAATAAAGGCGTCCTCGAACTCTTTTTTATCAAACGAAAGAAAACCAAATCCCTTTCGATTTTTGTCCACCGTGGCCTTGAGCTTGAGAATCTTGTGATCTCCTTGGGGCCGCTTTTCCAGCCGCGCACCGCCACGCTCATTACTGCGCTCTTGACCGCGCCCCTCACTCGCCCCTCGCGACTTTTGCTGAAACCTTTTTCGAGACATGCTCCAAAGTTTACTGCACCTCAGAGCTCCACGGGTAGGGCTAAACTTTAAGAAAGCGACAATTACAGGGGCATTCGCTACACTGTGCCTGTGAGCACCGGGCACCGAACTTCCGAGAGTTACTTCAAAAAAGCACGCGGCTTGCTCACTT
Organism: Bdellovibrio sp. ZAP7; assembly: GCA_945865865.1. Lineage (GTDB taxonomy): Bacteria > Bdellovibrionota > UBA1018 > UBA1018 > UBA1018 > CAMBEX01. The sequence goes on along the minus strand of CAMBEX010000018.1, from coordinate 17,306 downwards.
GTGCGATCATCCTGGTTGGCACACTGTTGCCACTTTCGACCCAGGCTCGAACCTTATTTGAGGCCACAGTTACGTTTGCGGGTGACTCCAATCCAATTGAAGGGCTGACGTTTGAGCGCCTCAAACTTCGAAGCCGAAATCCAAATGAGTTCACCCTTTTCGGAAAATATTCAAAGACGACTCACATTCTGGTCATGTCGGGAACTCGAATTCCCGTAAACCCCGAGGGCGCCTTTGAGTTACCACTCGACCTCACAAAAAAGAAAGAAGCCTTCACCCTTCGCTCGATCGATGACTTTGGTAGAGTGACCAAGGTGATGCTCCAGGTCTCAGTTGCCGACCTGTCTGGGCGCCTCCTGGACTCCATTTTTGAGAGGCCCGAGAGAAAAAAATGGGCGCTCACGCCAGGCGTGGGCTACAGCATTTTTTCCTATAAAGAATTTCCCCGCATCGATGTGCTGATCAAACCGACCGTCTCGATTGCTGAAAACGCCTTGGTGGGCAAAATCGCCGTTCGCCGTGAACTCGGAGGTCCGAAATGGATGGCGGGTGGAAATATCAACTATACGCTGTTTCCTGTTAGCACGAGTATCCGCGGTGTTTATGCTCGGTTTCTCAGCGGAAATTTTCGTGTCGGCTTTAACGCGCCTCAAGTTAAGTATCCGTGGCAACTCTCCCTCTCGGCCGGCGCTTATTACAATGCGATGTATGTTACCGGGCGGCGCTTTGGATTTCACACCGCTTACGGACCGCAACTCTTTCCAGTCATCACAAAGTTTCGCAGTCGCGGAAGGAGTACCTTTGGGTACGGAAAACTTTCTCCGATTTTAGAGGGCCTCGATCTGAGAAACGCCAGCAACCGAGAACTTGCGGGTGGAATAGGCTGGTCCTGGGTCCTAGCCAACAAGCAGACTATTACACTGACGTTCGACTTCACGGATCTCACACTCCGACGCGTCACAAAATCCTATCGACTCTATCAGTTCATCACCGGACTCAGCTTGAGCCTATAGGTCAAATTCCACGCAAATATCCCCCATCGCAGGCGATGGCTTGGCCCGTGATGTAAGCCGCGCGTTCTGACGCCAAGAACACGGCAAGATCCGCAAACTCTTCTGGCAATCCAATTCGCCCCGCTGGCACCTGTGCGGTCACCTTCTCGGGAGGCAGCTTGAGATCACGCAAACGCTCCGTATCGGTAAAGCCGGGCAGTAGCGCGTTGATCGTGATTCCGTGAGACGCAATTTCATTGCTGATGCTTTTGGTTAGACCCAGCAGTCCCGCGCGCAGTCCGTTTGAAACGGTGAGTCCCGCCATGGGCTCTTTCGCTGCAACCGAAGTCACTAAAAGAATACGACCCCATTTCTGAGTTTTCATTTCTGGGAGGGACTCTCGGATCGAATCTACCGCACTCATCCAGAGTCCTTGAAATCCAGCCAACCAAAGGTCTGAACTCGTATCCTCAAAAGATCCCTTGGGCGGTCCGCCTGTGTTGACGACCAAAATATCAATGCCGCCCCACTTCGCGATCACGTCTTGAACGACCTTCTTGCCCGCACCCGGTGTCGACAGATCACAGCTCAATGCGAGCTCAGCACCCAGATTTTTTCTGGCTGATTCAATTCTCCCGGCATCTCGCGAACAGACCGCGACGCGCGCGCCCTCTCTCAGCAATCCTTTGGCGACGGCATAACCAATTCCGGCAGAAGCTCCTAAAACCAGTGCGCGTTTACTATTAAGTCCGAGTTCCATTTTTGCCCAATTCCCGAGCCCAAAGCGGGCTCAATTTCCGTTTAATCAACTCACCAGCAAGATCCATGTCCACGTTTTCTGGACTCTGAATGTCTTGACAAAGCTCCGACAGAAGACTGGCCTCAATCTCTCCCGCCTTGAGCGCCAATCGGTAAGGAACCCGACTAAAAGTCACAAGCGAGTAACGTGAACGGTACTCCCCTCCAAACCTCGTCTGCAAAACCTTCTCGACTGCCTTCTCGAGTAGAAATCGTTGATCTCCCACCTTGTCGCGCATCTCGGTAAAGTTTTCGATGGCCATGTCTGCAATCGCATCGCTATCGGGTTTGCGACTGCCTCCAAATTCCGCAAAAAGGATCGCCCAATTTCCAGTAAAATCCGCGAGTGCCTGATCCAAGATCGTACAGTCCTCAAACCCGCAGTTCATTCCCTGACCGAAAAAAGGAACGATCGCATGGGCCGCATCTCCCAGAAGCATGGCGCTTGACTCATAATTCCAAGGAGAGCAACGGACTGTCACCATCTGTCCTGTGGGATTAGAAAAAAAACTTTCGGTGAGGTTTTCAATGAGTGGGAGCGCGTCTGAAAACTGTTCGGAAAAAAAGGCTCCCACTTTTTCGCGAGAATCCAAGGACGCAAAACTCACAGGCCCCTCGAACGGAAGAAATAAAGTGCAGGTGTAACTCCCGTCCCAGTTTGGCAGTGCGATCAGCATAAAAGCCCCGCGTGGCCAAATATGGAGTGCGTTTTTTTCCATGCTAAATCCGCCCTGAGCGGAGGGTGGAATCACGAGCTCCTTGTAGCCATAATCCAATCGGGACTGATCCAGTTGAAAGCCCGGTTGTGCGGACATCGACTGTCGAATCGCCGAGGCTGAACCGTCCGTTCCGATCAAAACGTCGTAAGGGAACTCGGTTGGGTGTCCGCTGGACGGCGCTGGTCCTGACTCATCGACAACCTCAAGAAGTCGCTCCGCAAGTTTGACCCCGGATACGCGCTTTTCAAAATGAAACCGAACTCTGCCCGTTTCCTCGGCAAATGACATGAGCGTCTTATTCAGGCCCGCGCGAGAAATGGAATAGATGCATTGAGAGTCATCCATTCCATAGGGTTGAAAAGTCAGCTCTCCGCCAACCGAATGCATCATCCGGCCCTTCATGGCTACCGCTTGTTTGAGGACTTCTTGATCGATCCCCAATTGATTGAGGGCGTGAATGCCGCGAACAGATACGGCTAGATTGATAGAACGGCCGCCACCGATGTCTTTTTTCCGCATGTCGGGCCTTCGCTCAAGAACATCCACGTCGTAACCTCGGCGCGCCAAAAAAGCGGCAAGCAGTGACCCGACGGGGCCCGCGCCCACGAGAGTCAGCTTGGGATCTTTTTTGGATTCAGACATGCGACTCCAAAACTTTTACAAAACGCACAACGTCCATGAAGTTACAATAGAGCGGCGCGAACGCCGCGCGAATCACATCAGGCTCTCTAAAGTCAACGGTCACACCAGCCTTTGAAAATTCAGAAACGAGTCCTTGGGTGTCTCGTCCTTGAAACTTGAGCGAGAGGTGGAGACCGCGCTCGGCAGAACGTCGAGGCGTGATGATTCGACAACGCCTGCTGCGATCCAGTTCGCGCTCTAAAAACTCTAGAAGCAGATCGCCTTTTTTTCGAATCGCAGGCATGGTCGCCTCGTCAAAAATCTCCATCGATGCCCTGAGAGCTGCCATTTGAAAAATGGGTGGATTACTGAGCTGCCAGCCTTCTGCCCCTAAAATGGGATCAAAGGTGGGACCCATCGCAAAACGCGTTTTTTTGTTGTGCCCCCACCAACCCGAAAATCGAGGGAGGTCAGATCGGCTCGCGTGCCTCTCATGGACAAAGCATCCACCCAACGCTCCGGGCCCACCGTTGAGATATTTATACGAACACCACGCGGCGAAATCAGGGCCCCACTCATGGAGCTTGAGGCACAAACTTCCCACACCGTGCGCAAGATCAAATCCCACTTTGCAGCCTTTTGAATGCCCGGCGCGCGTGATCGCTTCGACATCAAATGCCTGACCAGTGAGATAATTGACGTTGCCCAAAAGAATCAGCGCGATCTGATCGCCACTTCGCTCAATGGTTTCCAGCACGTCTTCGGGGCGCAAAGTTTCCTCACCTGCCCTCGGCTTGAGCTCAGTGATGGCCTGCGCGGGATCAAATCCATGAAACCGCGCCTGGGACGCTACGGCGTAGCGATCAGACGGAAAAGCTCCACCCTCGATCAGGATTCTAAAACGCTCTTTTGTGGGTCTATAAAACGAAACCATCATCAGATGGAGGTTCACGGTGAGCGTGTTCATCACCACGACCTCGGAGGGCAGGGCCCCGACTAATCTCGCCGTCTGCTCAGTCAGATTTTCATGATAGGGGAGCCACGGAAATTTTGCGTGAAGATGACCCTCGACCCCCAGCTTTGCCCAATCGTCGAGCTCTTGCTGGACATAGGCGGCCGTTTTCTTAGGCTGAAGCCCCAGCGAATTACCCGTCAGGTAAACGCAGTCTTCACCCTGGCTGGTCTTCGGAACGTGAAACTGACTCCGGTAGCGCGCGAGCGGATCGCTCTCGTCCGTTTGGCGGGCATAAGCTTCGGCGGCAGTCGTTTCTGTTTTTTTCATATCATCACTCGTATTTTTATTACTTAAGCCCCAGCTCCAAAGCAGATCTTCCTAACCACTCAAGCGCCGTTCCGTTGAACAATCTCTCTCGCTGATCCGTACTCAGCCCCGACAACGACTCAAGTAAAGTTCCTGGCCGCGCCTCACCCAGCGGAAAGGGATAGTCCGTGCCGAGCGCGATTTTGTTGCAGCCAAATACCTCAATCAAAAACTCAAGCGCCGCCGCATCGTGCACGAGCGAATCCACGTAAAACTTTCCGATCGATTGTTTGGGGCTTACAGAGTTGTTGACTGCGCAAAGATCGGGTCGAGCTTGAAACCCATGATCGATTCGGCCCAAGGTACCCGGAAACGCGCCTCCTCCATGAGCAAAGGCAACTCGCAATTTCGGAAGTTTTTCAAATACACCTCCAAAGACCATTGAACAGATCGCTAATGAAAGTTCTGCGGGCATTCCCACCAACCACGGAAGCCAATACTTGGACATTCTATCAGCACCTAACATGTCCCAGGGGTGAACAAAGATCGAAGCCCCTAAGTTTTGGGCCGCTTCAAAAACTGGAAAGAGACTCTCGTCGTCGAGATTTTTTCCGTTCACATGGGTCCCGATCTGCACGCCCAATAAACCTAACTCTTTCACGCAACGCTCAAGCTCCCGAACCGCCAGATCCGTATCCTGCATGGGAAGCGTACCGAGCCCCCCAAAACGTGAAGGATTCGTGGCAACCACCTCCGCAATCTGGTCATTCAAAAACTTGGAGATCTCAAGGCCGTCTTTGGGTTTTGTCCAGTAACTAAACATCACCGGCACCGTCGACAAAATCTGATAACTCACTCCATCGCGATCACAATCGGCAAGTCTGGCAACCGGGTCCCAGCAATTGCTCTCGATATCCCGAAAAAACTTACCATCATCTCGAACCATGCGAGCCCGGCAGGGCGCACAGTGTTCGAGCCCAATAAAACCGCCATATCCAAACCTGTCTTTAAACTTTGGGATCTCTCGCGGAAGAATGTGCGTGTGAATATCAATTATTCGCATGGGTTTTCGCATGAGTGGTCCCGCACTGACGGCAAGTGGTGTGGGCGGAGTTTGAATAATATCGGTCAAAGACGGGTGGCAACTGCTTTACGATATCTGTGAGGTGAAAAAACTCCTCATAAAGTTTTTCGTGGCAGTTTTTGCAAACCCAGACAAAACCGTCTTTTTCGTTGGGCTGCCTGCGCCGCTCAATCACCATTCCAATAGAACCCGCTGGACGCTGCGGGGAGTGCGGAACACCCGGCGGCAGCAAAAATATTTCTCCCGCCTGGATCAAAATATCCTGGGGCTTACCGTCTTCTAAAATACGCAGGACGATATCGCCTTCGATCTGATGAAAAAACTCCTCGCCCTCGTTGATGTGAAAATCCTGACGTGCGTTTGGACCACCGACGACCATGACGATAAAATCGCGATCTTCCCAAACCACGCGATTTCCGACCGGCGGCTTAAGAACATGCCGGTTTTCGTCGATCCACTTTTTAAAATTCAGGGGCATAAGTCTTGAGTTCACAGCAGCTCCTCAAACCGTCGCGATGCACTTGAGTTCAATCGCAATGGGTGTTGGCAGGCAATTGATCTCTACCGTTGTGCGACAAGGGGCTGACTCCGAAAAGTACTCAGCCCAAATTCGATTGTAAGTTGCAAAATCATCTTTCATGTTCGTAAGAAAAACCGTCACATCCACGAGTTTTTCCCAGCTCGAACCTGCCTCTTCCAAAATGTAACGAACGTTTTTGAACACCGCGTGGCACTGGGCCTCTATGTCGTGAGAAATAATCCCACCTTGGTCATCGAGCTCCACGCCAGGAATTTTTTTACTCCCCCGCTCTCGGGGGCCGATTCCAGAGAGAAATAAAAGTCCGCCGACACGTTTGGCGTGTGGAAATTTTCCGACGGGTTCCGCAGCTCGGGTTGAATGAATTTGATCGCTCATAAAAATCCCCGTTATTGGCCGACTCGGATACAAATGTTTTTTGGCTCAGTAAAAAATCGGAGTGCCTCAAGTCCGCCCTCGCGGCCCACCCCAGAGTCTTTGACGCCGCCAAAAGGCGTCCTGAGATCTCGCAGCATCCAACAGTTAACCCACACGATTCCAGACTCAAGAAGTCCCGCCACGCGGTGAGCGCGTCCGAGATCCTGCGTCCAGACGCTTGCGGCAAGTCCGTAGCGCGTGGAATTTGCCCACTCCAAAACCTCAGATTCCCGATCAAACGGAATGAGCGTCGCGACAGGACCAAAGATCTCTTCTTGGTTGATCCGACTGCTAGAAGGCAGACCCTCGATAATCGTGGGCTCAACAAAGTAGCCCCGCTCACAGCGCCCCGTCAGCCTTGCGCGGGAGCCCCCCACAATAATTTTACCACCCTCCTCTTTCGCAATCGAAATGTAGGAGAGCACTTTTTCCATGTGGTCACGCGATACCAGCGCGCCTTGATCGACAGCTTCCTCGAGGGGATCACCTAACTTGAGGCCGCGCGTGCGATCGACGAGTGCCTGTTTGAATTTTTCATAGATGGGGCGCTCAACAAAAATACGCGACCCACAAAGGCAAATCTGCCCCTGATTTGAAAACGCCGCACGGAGCGCTCCGTCCAATGCTGCCTCAAAATCACAGTCTGCAAAAATGATCGTCGGATTTTTTCCACCCATTTCGAGCGAAACCTTCTTGAACTTAGGTGCCGTCACACGCGCGATGTGCTCGCCCGTTCGTGTGCTACCTGTAAAAGATATCGCAGCAATCTCAGGATGGGACACAAGCGCATCTCCGGCCTGCGCTCCCGTTCCATGCACGATATTGAGAACCCCGGGCGGAATCTCCGCTTCTTGTACAAGTCTTGCGAGCAAGAACGCTGTCATCGGCGTAACTTCGGAGGGCTTAGCCACTACGGTGTTTCCGGCAGCAAGCGCAGGCGCTATTTTCCAGGTCAATAAGTACAACGGGAGATTCCAGGGTGAAATGCAGCCCACCACTCCGAGCGGACTTCTCACCGTGTAGTTGATCGCGGTTCCATCCGTCACATGGCACTCACTTGAAAACTGAGTGAGCGCGTCCGCGAAAAACTCAAAGTTGTACGCACTCCGCGGAATGTCGACCTGGGTTGCGACTCGAAGGGGCTTTCCGCTGTCGATCGACTCGGCCTGAGCAAGCTCCGCACAGTGAGCTTCAATCAAAATCGCAAGTCTGCGGAGTGCCTTGGCGCGCTCACGCGCTGGCATTGCCGACCAAGCAGGAAACGCGGATCGTGCCGCGCGAACGGCTGCCTCGACATCACGGGTGTCCGAGTCCGGAATTTTTGCATAGGGTTTTCCGGTAGCCGGACACTCTTTACTTAACCACTTGCCCGATACTGCGGGCATGAACTCGCCGCCGATAAAGTTTTTTATCTCTTCCATAAAACCCCTGGGTCGCCACTTGGGCCAGACGGAATCAAAATCGCTCGAACAGGCGAAGCATCGGCATCCCTAATTCTAAGCGGTAAAGAGATGAGCGAATAAAATCCTGGCGCCACATCTTTCAAAATAATTCCTTCAAGGACGGCCATTCCGGCGCGCTCAATCGCCTGATGCGACTCTAAAATCTTATCTTCGGCTAAATCCACTGAAGGTGTGTCGATTCCGGCTAGAATCACGCCACGTGCAGCGAGGTACTCGACCAGCTCCGCTGAGAGCGAATTAAAATCCCCGTTCCATGAGTTGGGATCAGGAAAAGATCCCGTCTTGAATAAAACTCTGCGCGACCCAATTTCAACGCCCGAAAAATGCTTGGAGTAAATGCGTTCGCCACGCGCAAGTGAGACTTCGATGACCTGACAATGACCCAAATAATATTCAAGCGAGCGCGAACCCATGGACTCGCCTTGGGCGCTGTAGTGATTGGGAGCATCTACGTGCGCGCCGATATGAAGAGTTGTTTCAATGGATGAAAGCGTCAGATGATCGCCCTTTGAAAAGTCGAGTGCGACCTTCCGCTTGAAGGGGCGATCCCCTGGAAACACCGCAGTGCGCTCCGAAATCTCCGGGCTGATATCAAAATACAAAAAGCCGTCGGCCATCGCTATTTTTCACCATAATTTCAGGCTAGAATCCAGCTGCCTATGAACTCTCGTCAAATCACCGAACAAGCTCAGTACCTCGACCGCGCCATGCAGGAGGGCCGCGAGGTTGAACGGATTACAGCAACCTATCCAGAGCTCACCCTCGAAGACGCCTACCTGATTCAAGATGAGGGAATTTCCCTGCGCCAAGCACGGGGCGAAACTCTGACAGGCTTCAAAGTAGGCCTGACATCACGCGCCAAGCGGGAGCAAATGAAGCTTTTTTCGCCGATTTACGGCGTTTTGACTGACCGTATGCAGACTCCCGCAAGCGGTACTCTTTCACTTCAAGGGAGCATTCACCCCAAAATCGAGCCCGAGATCGCATTCAGGGTCGGGCGTGAGCTCAAGGGCTCCATCAGCCTGGAACAAGCCTGGGACGCCTGTACCGCCATTTTTCCGGCGCTTGAGATTTTGGATTCGCGCTTTGTCGGTTTTAAGTATTTCTCGCTTCCGGATGTAGTGGCTGACAACAGCTCCTCCTCGCGGTTTCACCTGGGTCCTGCCGTCGATAAGTCGGAACTCTCACCCCAGGCCCTGGCCGAACTGAAAATCGACATGACAGTCGACGGCCAAACGGTCCAAACAGCCCTATCGAGCGAGATTTCGGGTAACCCTCTTCAGTCCATTGTTCAACTTTGCGAGTTGCTCGCCCTTCGTGGGCTTAGCCTGCCGGCCGGCAGTATCGTGTTGGCCGGGGCAGCGACTCTCGCGGTCCCACTGATTGCAGGTCAAAAAGTTGCCATAAAAATTGAACGTCTGGGTGAAACTACGGTTTCTGTCGTGACCTAAGCGAAGTAGCTCTGTTATACTTCTTGCCTCGCTATGCTCTTCTTAAATCAGATCAAGCGCGAGTTCAGTCTCGCCGACTGGAATCGTGGGCTCATTTACTTTCGTGAAGAACGGGTCACCCATGTGAAACTCGCGGGGAGCTTTGTTTCCGCCCGAGTCAAGGATTCCAACAGCTCTGTCTACGACACCAGCATCACGATGAGCCAAGGGACTATTTCCAAAGCTCTCTGCGCTTGCGGAACCTCCGCTGATAAAAAACGCTGTAAACATGTCGCAGCGCTTGGAATCTGGCTCACGCGTCGCGGAAGCCTGCTTCGCGCAGGTATCTTAGAAAAAGGCAGTGAGGGCAAAGAGGACGTCATCAAGGAAAAGCCTGTGGTTGCCGTCCGCAACCCTTCTGAGTTTGTCGCGTGGATTCGCGGAATTTTTCAAGAAGGCAAATTTATAGGCCTCTCGGTAGAACCCGCACTTCGTTATCTTGACCCTGACACCTCGAAATCCAAGGTAGAGGCCATTAGCCATCTCATCCGGGACAGCGAGCCCAATACCTGGCGCACGCCCCGCGGTACTTACCTCCAGCTCACGAGCGATCCTGTTCCGGTAGCCTCGCTTGAGGGCGTACACTCCGCAAAAATTTTCCATCAAGGACAAACCGGCCTCGATCAACTGGCGGTGCTTTTGGCACTTGAGAGTCACAAGCGCATGGTTTTTCACGAGTCCGTCGCCATGGAGCTCGAGTCCTCGCCGCTTAAGCTTGAGTCCCTTTCCATCGGAAAAAAATCACTTCAAGGCCGCACTCTCACCTACGAATTCAAGAACGAAAAGGGTGCAAAGTTTTCGAGCAGTGAGCTCGCTGAGTTCAACGGCAAAGGCCTTCTCAGTAATCGACACCTCTGGAAGGGCAAAACCATTTTCAGACTCGAGCCAACGCTCGATACCTTGAGCCGCTTTGCCAATCGCAGCGGGGTTTCAAGTCCTGAGGACGAAGGCATCCCTGAACTTGCCGATGGCTTTGGGGTATTGGACGACAACGAAAAAAACCCACTCCATCCCATCACGGCCTATCGATTAAGCCTCGAACTGGGAGTCCATGCGTTTCGCGTGGACCTGGATTGGAAAGAGTTTCACGACTGGAAAAAAACTTTTGAACGAAAGCGCATGCCCCAGCTCCCAAAAGTTGAATACGGGTTTGAGCTTCGCGACTATCAAATCAACGGGCTCTCCTGGCTTTGGAGTCTCTACCACCGAGGGCTTGCGGCACTTTTGGCAGATGACATGGGGCTTGGAAAAACCCATCAAGTGCTCGCGTTTTTGACGAGCATTTACGCCACCCGCGATCGCCCCAAACTACCTACCCTGGTTGTGGCGCCCACTTCGGTCGTAGCGGCATGGAGCCAGAAACTACAAAGATACCCCACAGGACTGCGTTGGCACGTGTTTCACGGACAGCGCCGCAATCTCCCCGAAACCAATTTGGACCTCGTGCTTACAACCTACGGAATCCTTCAGCGCGAAGAAGCACTCCGAGAACGTGAGTGGCACGTAATTATCTTAGATGAAGCCCAAGCCATCAAGAACTCGAGTACCATCAGCTCACGTGCGTCGCGCGCGCTCAAGAGTCAGTACCGAATCGCAATGACCGGCACTCCGGTGGAAAATCACGCGATGGACCTTTGGTCCGTCATGGAATTTTTGCTTCCGGGTTACATGGGATCGCTCCCGCGCTTCAAAAGACTTTACGGGGCCGAACGCGATGGTACGTCCAGGGAGCAGGCTCAAGCCCTTAAACGGCTCATCTCGCCGTTTCTGCTAAGACGCACTAAATCCCAAGTTCTCAAAGAATTACCGGAAAAAACTGAAGATATGGTCTCTTGCGAGATGACCGTCGAACAGAAAAAAGTTTACCGCGCCTATCTGAGTGGCGCAGAGGCCGAACGCGTCCGCCAAAATCTTCAGAGCCCAGGCAAAGTGGATTACGCAAACGTGCTGGCACTCCTCACTCGCCTGAAGCAAGTTTGCAACCACCCGAGACTCCCAGAACTTACAGCTGGCAAGATCAAGCGCGTTGGCAAAGTCGACCCGTTTGAGAGCGGAAAGTGGGAACCGTTCGAGGAAATTATCAACGAAGCGATGGGGTCCAATCTCAAGGTCGTGGTCTTCACCCAATACCTGGGAATGATCAGCATGATTGGCGAATTTCTAAAGACCCGAAACATCGGTTATACCGAACTTCGCGGCGACACCCCTGATCGCGAAAAGCGACTGCAAAAATTTGCCGACGAACCCGACTGCCGCGTTTTTCTCTGCAGCCTGCTTGCCGGTGGACTTGGGATCGATCTCACTTCTGCAAGCGTTTGCGTCCACTTCGACAGATGGTGGAATCCCGCCAAAGAAAACCAGGCCACCGATCGCCTTCATCGCTTCGGGCAAACTCGCGGGGTTCAGGTCTTCAAACTTCAAGTCCCTGGAACCATCGAGGACCGAATCGCTGCGATCATTAATTCCAAGAGACAACTCTCGGATGCTTTGATTGAAGAATCGCCCGTCGGGCTTCGCAGTTTCTCGCGCGCGGAACTACTCCAGATCCTAACGCCCAGCTGATCTTAAAACTGCGTCGCAACCAGCGCGTAAGGCTGACGGCCACCCTTACCTTGAGGGACGTTGACGCCCTTTACGATAATGCGGTAGTCGCCGGCGGCGAGACCCGAAAGTTCGAGCATCTCGGTGTTGTTGACCCGATCAGCAAGGGTGATTTCTTTTCCGGCTGGATCAATCACTTTCAGGTCCAAATCGTTAACAAGCGCCTTTGCGGCCGATGGCGCTGCGGGTGCATCAGCGTAAGTCATCGTCACCCGAAGGGACATTCCGGCCTTCGCAAGAGTGAGCGAAACCGCGCGCTCTTCTTTGGCTGCGACTCCCTGCTTTTCGTCCACAAGAATCGTTTCAGCCTGAAGCGCGGTCACGGCACTCATGTCCACGCGGCCATAACCTTCGTGAACATTGGGTCGCTTTTTAGGCAGTTCTTGCTTGGGTCCTGTTCCGTATTGACCCGGAAAAAGATCCTGCGCAGTGTGAATCAGCGCCGCCTTCACCAAGGCGCCTGACGGATTTGCAATTCCACGGGCCTTGACGAGGTACTCACGAGTGACCGTTGCAGCTCCTGCGGTCAGCGGCGTCGACATCGAAGTACCGCCCGCGTAAACGTACTCGTCATCGTAGGCGCCCCAAAGAGTGGTCGCCTTGGGGTGATGTGAACGCGTGCTGATGATGTTGGTTCCTGGTGCAACAATCTCTGGTTTAGTACGACCATCGAGAGTCGGGCCGCGCGAACTGAACGCGGCAATCCCTTGAGCATTATCCGAGAGCTTGTCGCTTGCGAGCGGCTCAACTCCCCATTTTTTGTCGCCATCGCGCATTTCCCGAAGCGTCTTTTGAATTCCGCCTTCGGCCAAAAGATTTTCAGAGGCGCCCACGGTCAAAACGTTTTTTGCAGTTCCAGGAGATCCGATCGAACCTTCGTCGATCCGGCCGTCCTGGTTGGCGTCTTCTCCGCTGTTTCCGGCGGCAAACAAAATCAGCATATCTGGATTGTTCCAGATGAACTCATCGGTCTTGCTGGCAAACATTTCGTACTCGCCCAAATTGCGAGGACTGCCCCATGAGTTGGTGTGAATGCGTGCGCCCTCTTTGTAAGTTGTTCCAAAGAGTTTGTTGAAATCCGAAGGAAACGCGATGTTATTGAGAATTGGGCTCCAAATCCCAGAAGGAAGCATCTTTGCGCCGTACGCGCCGCCACGAATGGCTTCTTGAGAGGCCACGCCGGTTCCGACCACGGATCCGCATACATGGGTTCCGTGACCCTGAGGATCATCCCAAGTGGTGGCTCCGATTCCCAGAGCAAATCCCTGGGTCACTACTGGCTTGAGGTCCATATGAAGGGTTGCCAAAACGCCCGAGTCCACGCCGGTATCGGCCATCGAAGCAACCTGGCCTTGGCCGAGGTAACCGCGCTCCCAGGCGATATCAAAGTTCATGATCTTGGTGCCTGACTCATGTCCAGTAAGTGCGGGACGCGCTGGCGTCGGAGGCGTGTCTGAAATCTCGCCTTCCATCGAATAATCAAAAGTTATCAGCACAGGGAGTTTTTGAATCCACTCCACGGCATCGATCTCAGCGACACGTGTGACTTCAGCCGCTGGCATCTCAACAATGAGATCGCGGCCGTCAGCCTGAAGAATTTCCGCGGAACTCTTAATCTTGAGCTCGCTGAGCGCGGCTTCCTGGTCAGCCTCATCAAAAAGAGAAATCATGATGGTTTCAGGCGAAACTGACGCCTTTTCGCTCGTAAATTCGCCGCTGATTTTCCAGCTTGATGCGAATGGGACCACAGCACGAACACCTGGGTGAAAAGTTGAAGCGAAACGCGCTCCAGCGACTGAGCCGCGCACTAAAAGAGCATCATCCGGAAGGTAGCGCTTGATTTGAAGGCCCTGTGAAGCCACCCATCTGCGATCTTTTTCTGAAATAGGTTGCTTGAACTGAATCACAAAAACTCGAGAGGTCTGGGTCGCGCCCGACTCAATCAACGAAGGATTTGAGGAGAGTCCAAAACGTCCGGCCTTGAGATGAAGATACTCACCTGCTTGTACTCCCGATGAGGCAAGCAATGCCGAAACCAAAATCGACGCTACGAAAGAATTTTTCACAGGAATCCCCCTTCACCTCTGTGGTGAGCGGCCATTCAAAACCAAGAGAGATCGGTTGTAAAGCAGCAAGCCGCCCAAAAATCAGCGACTCTGAGCGTTATTTTGAATCCCTTATTTGATCCCCTTATTTGATCCCAATGATCTGAGCGATCCACGCAAAAGGGTTGTCAGCGCCTTCAGTTCGCAAGTACTCGCCGGTGCCGCTCCCCTTGTGCTCGGCTTCCCAATAAACTGCGGTTTCTTTGAAGCCCGCCTCTTTCAAAATCTCGCGCATTTCTGGAATCGACCAGAGCCGCCAGTCATAGGTAAAGGCGTCCTTGAGCTTGCGGCCATCCGGAAATTCAAAATGAATCGCATACAAAGAGTCATGGGTGATCGGATCAAACTTTTTTTGATGCCAGATGTAGCGAAACTTACCGATCTTGGGCACTTGTACCGTCTTCGTTTCGCGGCAGGCTCTCGCCATGCCGGGCCCGCCCGCTGCCTCAAGCACCAGCACCCCATCTTTAGCGAGCGCTTTGCGACAAAACTCAAAATAACGCCGCAATTCTTCGCGTTTTTTGAAAATAAAAAACGAAAAATTAGGTGCCACGACGATGTCTGCCTTAGGGGATGTGACCGAAAGCACGCTATGCCTTCGCACCACAAGCCTACGTTTTTGGTCCGACGTCAGGTTTCGGCGGTGATTTTTTTCGCCGTAGGCAAGCGGCTCCGGATCCAAGTCCAAGCCCAGTGCCCAACGCTCACCTCCGCGTTTGACCCACTCGGCTGAGAGCGCAAAGGTGCCACAAAAGTCTTCGCGCAATCGCTGGGCCGGTTTGCCGCGCAGCTCCTTGTAAATCCGTTCAAGCAAATCAACATGAGGCTCCGGACTCTGAACCGATGCTTCGTAAAGAGCGTATTTTTCGGGTAAACTGGATTTACTCGTCTGCCGTGGGGTGCGTTTTGATTTTGGTGTGCGACTCATGGACGTCTGGCATACGAAAAAGTGGGAGAACTTGCCATGGCTTCTTTTTCTGAAAAATCAAAAATCCAGATTCCAAATCTGCAGCGGCGAATCGACGCCGCCCAAGGCCGCATCGAGAGCGACCTGATTTTTCGAGGCGTGACGTATTTGGATGTGTTTTCGTGTCAGTGGCGAACCGGAGATGTCGCAGTCATCGATGGCGTAATCGTCGCGCTGGACGAGGGGCTCAAGGCTAAGCGTACGATCGACGCGCGCGGAAAGTGGCTGGCGCCCGGCTTTATCGACGCCCACGTCCATGTCGAAAGCTCGATGATGAACCCAGCGCACTTTGAGAGCGCTGTTTTAAGGCGTGGAACCACTGCCGCAGTCTGCGACCCTCACGAACTTGCCAATGTGATGGGCACGCCTGGCATTCAGTATTTTCTAGATGCTTCAGAAAAAATGCACATGGATCTTCGGGTGATGCTGAGTTCCTGCGTGCCAGCCACCCACATGGAAACCAACGGAGGCGGAGCGATTCACGCTCAAGACCTGCTGCCCTTTGCCAATCACCCCCGGGCGCTAGGCTTGGCCGAAATGATGAATATGCCGGGCGTTCTCAACTCCGATCCTGGGATTCTTGAAAAGCTTTCAGAATTTTCAGGGGTCCCCATCGACGGTCACTGTCCGTTGCTGAGAGGCAAAGCGCTTTCGGCCTATGCCGCGGCCGGAATTTCTAGCTGTCATGAATCGTCTGAACTTGAAGAAGCTCGAGAAAAGCTCACCAAGGGAATTTCCGTCTGGATTCGTGAAGGCAGTGTCGCCAAGGATTTAGATCAGCTCATTGCGCTTCTGACTCTGGAGACTTCAACGAGCATCGGCTTTTGCACGGACGATCGAAATCCACTCGATATTGCCGTCGAAGGTCACATCGATCATTTGATTCGAAGCGCGATGAAAAGCGGTGTTGCGCCGGAAGTCGCTTATCGCGCTGCCTCGTGGACTGTGGCTCGGCATTATGGGCTGGATCGCGGCCCCGCGCGAACAGGCGCAATTGCTCCAGGTTACCGCGCGGATCTGGTTTTACTGCAAGACCGCGACACCTGCGCCGTTCAGGAGGTTTTGGTTCGAGGCTCTTTTGCTTCTGAACTCGGATCCGCAGCCACCGAAAAATCGACGCCCACCAACTCGATTCGCGCCCATGCTCCCGCCGAGTCAGATCTCCTGGGCCCGCAAGGAAACGTGCACGTCATTGAGGTTTTAGAAGGAAAAATCATCACGGGCCGGCAAGTGCTCAAAAGCTCAGCAGATGGCGTATCAAAACTCAGTGTTGTTGAGCGCTACGGAAACGGAAGCAAACCCGCCAATGGCTATGTATTTGGGTTTGGAAGTCTAAGCGGCGCAATCGCCTCAAGCGTCGGGCACGACAGTCACAATTTAATTGTCGTCGGAAACAACACGCGCGATATGCGCGCCGCCCTTGCCTCACTCATCGAATGTGGCGGCGGATTTTGCGTCACTCAAAACGAAAAAGTCTTGGAGCGACTCGAACTCCCGCTCGGAGGACTCATGTCGTCTCTTGATCCGGTGACGCTCAAAGACCAGCTCTTGAAATTGAAGCTCGCCAGCCGTGCGATTGGCTGCACGCTCTCTGAGCCATTCTTACAACTCGCGTTTTTGAGCCTTCCCGTGATTCCGTCGCTGAAATTGACAGACAAAGGGCTCGTCGATGTCGACGCATTCAAGATCATCGACGTGCGCGCTTAAATGCGTGTGTGGAGACTACCGAGTTTCTGAAACGCAGACCGCGCTAAATCGCGCCATTGCCCAGCCGTAACCGATTGCGCCGTTGCTGGACTCGTAAACTCGCTGAGAAGGATAAGTTTTAAGGCCAGGAGTGGAGGTCCAAAAAGTTCCGCGCAAAGATTCAATCACTTCGCGGATTCCATTCGCATGCGCCTGGGCGATCTGTTCTGCGGATGGGAGATTGAAAGCGTCTTTTGAAAAGCAATGTGCGCGGGATTCATCGAGGGTGAGACCCTTCACTGCGGAACTCCAAACCATGCCGGTAGAATGGTCCATCCAAAATTCTTCGGTGCTTGAACCCTGAGAAATCAGGCTCCACACAAAACCTTCTGAAGTCACAAGCTCATTGCTGAGTCGGTCGCTCGCCTGAACTCCAGAAACCAAGAGTGACGCAACCCAAACAAATCCAAGTGTTTTGCCGATGGTTTTCATGTGAAGTTTTCCTTTGGGCGCGTTTTAGTGCTTTGCGTCATGGGAGTCAACACGCAAAACTTCGCCTCAAGC
>CAMBEX010000017.1 GCA_945865865.1 Bdellovibrio sp. ZAP7 | reverse complement strand
ATGGAAAGTCCGCCCTTAACTTTGGCAATGACCGTACCTTCAACGAGCTGATCCTGTTCGCAGGCAACAGAAATTTCGTCCCAAGCGCGAATGATTTCAGCTTTGTCCTTGGAAAGCAGCATGAAGCCGTTTTCCATCTCCATGCGCTCAAGATAAACGCTGACCACGTCGCCCACGTTCACATGTGCAACGCCTTGAGCGTCCCTGAATTCCTGCATCGGAACCAGGCCTTCACATTTGTAACCGATATCGATCGTAGCGAAATCGCTGGTCACTGTGACCACGACGCCGTCCACCACTTCGCCTTCGCCAATTTTTTGCTGCTGCTGAGAAGCTTCAAAGAGTTCAGCGAAAGTTTCTTCGCCTTCGGCTCCTGCATCGGTGGTTTCTTCGGGAGAGAGGTAGGAAGAGAACTCTTCCATCCAGTTTTGATTTGAACGAGGCTTTTTGGTGGCCTCTGCACCTGTTGTTTGTTTGGTAACCATTGGTAATGATTAAGACCTTTCTGAAATGAACGAGGTGTCCTTTGGGGCCGCAAAGCAGCCGCGTGAAAAAGCTCACCTGTTACGGGCACGCAGCGAACTGCGCGCCGTGGCAAAGGTATAAAGACCGCACCGCCTTTTGTAAAGAAAAAGATCGATTGATTTGCCTTAAATGGCCCTCAAGCGGTCCGTCCAAGGTGACTCTAAGTGTCGGATTTTTAAAAAACTTTTAACCTCACGGCGGCTAGAGCGCGCCCCTCAGGCGCAACGAACGCTCATAGAGCGCGAGAGTGAGATTGAGCCTTACTTTTCGGTCATAAAAGGCCATGACATGGGCCCTCGCCCGTCGCCCCATTTCCACCCGGTCAAGTGGGCGATCCAGCAAGTGACGAAGTCTACCCTGCAGGTCGAAGGCATCCTCCGGGCGCATCATCAGGCCGAACTCCTCGTTGCCCACGATCTCCTTAGCGCTTCCACCCCGCGAAATAACAATCGGGCACTCCATAGCCATCGCCTCGATCGCAACTAGGCCGAAGGACTCCTGCTTTGAGGGCATCACAAAGACATCAAACGCCCTCATGACTTCAGGAATGTTTTCTTGGTAGCCGGCAAACACGACGTTTTCCTGAATTCGGAACTGGTCCACCATTGCCTTGAGTTCCCCGAGATGTTCAGAAGAACTCCCCAGGGTTTCTTCGCCCACGATGACAAACTTGAGTTTCTCATTTGGCTTTTTGCTTTTGAGAAGGCCTGCGGCAGCGCGAATCAGTGTCGCTTGTCCCTTGGCGGGATCAATGCGACCCACCAATCCCACGACGATCGTGTCCTCGTCGGCCCCCCAGAGCTGCCTTTGTTTTTTTGCATCCACTCGCTCGGGATCAAAAAGATCAAAATCCAAACCGAGATTCACGACTCTGATGCGTCGCTCCTTGATGGGGTGAGTGGCAACGGCATTTTCACGTAGAGTTTGGCTCATGACCAAAAGTGCATCGAGACGCCCAAAGATCGTCTGATGAAAAAAATTTCGGAGATCGTGGCGAAACATCACCTGCCTGGACGCGAACAAACCCACGTGCGGAGAATTCCAAAGCCAAGGCGAGATCGAACCCAGCAAGCTCGTCTGATGCGAATGAATGAGATTTATCCCCTCACTCACCATTCGCTGAAGGTCTTTGCGAAGCTTCAAGTCGAAATATTCGCGCGGCCGGTAGTCCAGTGGGACCACATTGAGTTTCGCGCCCGCATCCTGATGCTTGCTGAGATTTTCGTGAAGGGGGCTCCCCTCTAAGCACAACACCTTTACCCGAAGGCCCTGTGCTGCGAGGTCCAAAGTATCACTCGCCGCCACCTGCTCCAGTCCTCCCCACGAATGAGAAAGACAAACTACCAATGCGTTCAGCGAATCCTTGAGCGCGTTAACCAACGCGCCTGTTTCGGGACGGGGTTCATGCGAGCCTGGCGCCACGTTGGATCTCCTCCCATACGGCGTCTGGCGAAATTCCGCGCAAACACTGCAAATAATTTCCACCTGACTGCGCGCAGGTATTGCGCTCGCACGGCCAGCAGTCCACCGGATTGACCATGACACGCGCTTTACCGGGGCCGATCGGCCGAGTGCGCTTAGGGTCCGCGGCGCCGCAAACGATCTGCACCGGAGATCCGCACAAAGCGGCCACATGCGAGAGCCCCGACTCATTGGTCACAGTAAACTTTGCTTGTTTAAAAATCTTCCAGAGCGAACTTACCGGCCCGCGTGCAACGTAATCCTTAAGCTTGAGCGATCGATCATCGCAAAGGCGAGACGCCAGTGGCGCCTCCTTAGGGCCACCTACCACGAGTCCAGGCCAGCCTGTTTGTGCGGCAATCTTTGCTGAAAGCTCAGCAAACGACTCCTCAGACCATTTTCTCGAGTCCGCAGTCGCTCCAGGAGCCAACACCCAATAGGGTCCCTCGGGCGGCTCAATCGGAGAAATTCCAGGCCAGGAGCTTTTCGCATTAAATTCCTGCATCTCACCCGGAGTCGGTGGATCCAGTTCGTTTTCTGGGGGAATTCCAAAAAAATCGGGAGCCGAAACTTTGGGCCAGTGCCGCTCTTTGAACTCGGCAGCCAACAGATCTAGGTACGCCTGCGCGCGATGCCTGTCGGAGGTCGGGTTCCACTTGAGCCTTTGATTGAGAAGCAGGCCGCGCCCATCGTATGAGTAGCCCCTTCGAAGTCGTGCCCCCGAACGAAACATCAGCCACGCGGCTGAAAACGAATTGGGCAGCGACAGAGCTAAGTCCCATTTTCGGCGCGCGCGGAGCTCATCTGCGGCCTCTTCGATGACCTTCAGACGATCACCCCAAGAGGGGGTCGCACTCATCGGACGTGGAAGCACGTAGACATCGTTGATCGCGTCCCTGAACTGCACATCCTCGACCCAGCTCACGCAAGCAGCCGTGATATGGGCATCAGGATAGGCTTTTCGCAAAAAATGAAAAAACGGATAGGCCATGATCTGGTCGCCGATCCAATTGGGAGCGCGCACCAAAATGTTCATGGACTTTGAATCCCAGGCTCGAACTTCTTGAGTATTGCGAGGACTTTTCCGATTTTTACTTTGGCTTCCAGTCTCAACAAGAGTCTTCGATCGTCATCGGAGAGCCAAATATAGCTGTCGCCCTCTTTTTTAAGAATGCCCTGGTACTTGGTTTCGGGCTTCAACACGATGGCCGGAATTTTTCCCATCGGTGTATCGAGCACCTCGCGCCTCACTACGGTGACGACGGCCTCCCAGTTTTTTCCCTCGGAAACCACCGGAAAAGTCACCACCGAGCCGTTGGTGAGAGGTTGGCTTCGTAGGTAGTAAAGAGCCGAGAGACTGTCTTGCGCGAATGGCGTCATCGGAAAAAAGTCTTTTACCTCGCTGTAACCTTTTTTGTGATGGTTCCAGCGATTCCAAAAAAAGGTCTGCGCTTTTTCGGGATCATACAGCTCAAGCGAATTTCGAGTCTGTTTGCTTTCCTCGAGCACGATATGAAAGCGATGAGAAAATAAACCGTCAAAGTCGATGAAACTTTCGATCGTATCCTTGAGTTTATAAACCACGCTGAAAACCTTGGAGCTCTGAGCGGTTCCCTGAACGTGGTAAACTTTGCGGCTGTTGATTTCTTTGTAAGGGAGGGCCGTTAGCGTGAAGTCCCCCGCGCTCATGCCGAAATAAGTGATGTTCAGGACTTGCTTCTCGCCAATCCAGATCGGGTCTTTGGGGGGGCGCCGACTCAAAAACGAGAATCCCCTTTTTTTGGCGCCCTTAGTTTTTTTTGCCTTCGCTACGGGCTTTGCCGTCGATGCCTTGGCAAGGACAGTGGCCGACCCCTGCGCTTGGGCCGGTACCAAGGTGGGTTGCTCTGTGGATTCTTTCACTTCAAACTGTTTTTGAAGTTCTTTGTCGAGCTCAACTGGGAGCGCCCCGGTGTCCTCGATCTTAACGACAGACCCGCCAGCACACGCGGACAAGATAACGACAGACAGGAGAGCAAAAAAAGGTGCCACTCTCCTTGTCCGAATGTGCGTGAGGCGCTGGCCCCTGCAAGTTGAAAGCATGGACCAAATTATGAACTAGATACGGGCAACCTGCCAAGACAGGAGTTTGACGACTCCGTCTTTGCCCTAGCGCCGAGTACGGCCGGCTGTCCACTCATCGGGACGCAGCGGACCCATGTCGCCTTTGAATCGGCGATGAGACCAAAGCCATTGCTCGGGATTTGCCAAAACATCGCGCTCCAAGAGCTGTGCATAGCGGGCGGTATTGATGGCAATCTCGCGCTCAGCACTCTCATCGGGGATCCACTCGACCGCAGGGCGCACCTCACAAACAAAGCGACCATCCTCACAACGGCTACTCGTCACAGGCAAAACGACCGCGCCCGTCCGTTTGGCCAAAATCGCCACCGCCGACTGCGTTCCAACCGGAACCCCCAAAAAAGGGACCCTGACACCGACTGGGGGCCCAGCATATTGATCTAATACGATTCCTACCGTCCCGTTGGACTTGAGGTGCTTGAGGACATCCCTGAAAGTGCGAGGCTCGTAGGTTCCAGCCACACCGCAATGCCTCCGTCCCGCTTCGAAGGCGAGATGGAGCCACTCGGGCTTGAGATGTTTGGTCACGATCAGAACATCAAAGCCAGAATGAGCACCGGAGGCGGCCATCACCTCCCAGTTGCCGACATGGCTAGCCAAAAAAATCACGCCGCGACCTTTGGCCTTAGCCTCTTGCCAGTGGCGAATCCCGCGAAATTCTGCCGAATGGGTCACAAATTTTTTCATCGGCCCAAGCACCATTAAAATCTCAAACACTAGGTGCCCAAACGACCGATAAAAATTCCGAAATATCCGCTCGCGCTGTTCGACCGCCTGGGGATCGCTTCCGGAAAAAGCGATTTCGAGATTTTGCCGCACAACTTCCGCACGCCACCTGGCAAGCCTCAGCACACCGCCGACGATTCCAGCAGCCAGGCGCTGACAAAAGTCAGGGAGCAGATAGTAGCTCCAGGCCACTAACCTTGCAGCGACCAGTACTAGCCACCCCAGAGCGCGCGAAGCCAAGTCTCCCGTCCTTCCTCAAAAACCAAATCGGGTTCAAGCACCAAAACCTGGTCACCCGTCAGACCAAACTCTCGCCACTTGACCCAGTCCTTGCCCGTGGTGGCCACTTGAACACTCTTCGCTCGCGCTTGAGCGCAAAACTGCGTCACCATCTTAGAATCGTACCGAGCGTGATCTGGAAACGAAACATGGTTCTCCACGAGGTACCCGGCGGCGCGCACAGCATCGAGCGCGCTCTTTCCATCGGCAAGTCCCGTCACCAACCACAAGGGACGATCCGAAAGTGCGCTCTTTAACTGATGTCTGGTTTTTACGCCAAAAACGCAGTTGGCCTCACTGCCCTTCGTCCAAACTACCAACCCAGCGTGGCGCAAAGCAGAACTCCAATCCCGAAAGAGAACTTCTCCTCGCGTTTTGGAGGTGATCGCAACGACTTCTAGGTCCTTGTGAATTTTCCAATGCTGGAAGCCGTCGTCCAAAATCACGAGATCTGCGAGCTTGCCCAGCTTTTCAAGATTTGCCGCGATTTTTTTAAACTGCTCCGCTCTTCGCGCTCCAACCCCGATCCATGCGTGCGGCGCGAGTTCATGCAGGAGAGCGGCCTCGTCGCCACACTCAACAACATCCGGAGCACAAGTGCCGGGAGCAATCACCCCACCCTGCGACTCCCACTCGCCGCCATAACCTCGGCACAAAATCACCACTAACTGCCCCCGCTCTGCTGCCTCGCGAGCGATTTGGGCAACGAGCGGAGTTTTTCCTGCACCGCCGACTTGAATATTTCCGACACTGATCACGCGGCAACTGAGTCGTTGTTTTTTTAGAAACCCCCACGCAGAGAGAGCGCGCGCGAGTGCCGAGAGACATGACCAAACCGCTGAAGCGGTCCAAGTCAAAAGCGCGCTCACGCCCCACCCCTTTTGAGCGCTTGCGCGAATTCTAAAATCTCGCGCGCGGCGGTTTCGCTTGGGCTTGCGGATTCACCCGCGGTCACTAAATTTCGCAGCTTCTCAAACTCCGCGATCATTGCGGCACGGGCGCTCTCATCCGTCAGGAGGCGATAAGCCTCTTCGGACAAAGAGTCCACCGTGAGTTGGTCCATCAAAAGCTCTCGAGCCACCAACGGCTGCCCCTCTTTCCACCCCGAAAAAAGATTTACCAGACCCACTGGCCCCCGATAACGGACCAAATGCTTGAATAAAAATGAGGTCAACCCACTGGGCTTGTAGACCACGACATGCGGGCACTTCAAAAGTGCCGCCTCAAGCGTTGAAGTTCCCGACTTGATGAGGCCCGCATCCGCGGAGGCCAAGACAAGCGCCGAATCATCCCAAGAAAGGACCACCTCAAGTTCAGGTGCTGATGATTTCTGTCTCCAGACCTCGAGACTTTTTTCGAAGTGTTCGCGATCGGCATTTGCCGTGAGGGACACCCGAGCGAGAAGTTTCTCCTCTCCTCCGAGAAGGCCATTTTCCCTCAGCCTGCGGGCCGCACGCGCCGCAGAATTGAGCATCAACTCAAAATGTCGCTTCAGTTCTGCGGGACGGCTCCCAGGCAAAAGTGCAAGCATTTGAGTGGAGGCATCGATACCGAGCTTTTTTCGTGCCTCGGATTTTGAAATCTGGAGTGGCAGCTCGTCCGCGAGAGGATTTCCGACGTACTTCACAGAAACCCCAGCCTCTCGGTAAAACGACTCTTCGAAGGGGAGAATGCACAGAATCTTGGCAAATCGTTCGCGCAAAATCTGAACCCGCCTTTTTCTCCACACCCAAACTTTTGGCGGAATGTAATAAATGACCGGAACGCCTTGCTCCTTGAGCCTTTTAGCTAATCGAAAATGAAAGTCGGGATAGTCGATCACAATCGCGACATCGGGGCGTCGATCCCGAGCACTGGCAGTAACCGACCTCAAGGCGCGCAAAATTTTTGGCAAGCGCATGAGAACTTCAGTCGAACCCATCGCCAAAAGATCACGCGCGTCAGCAATGGTTTCGAGGCCAGCCTCTTGAAGCTTGACGCCTCCAATGCCAAAAGCCTCTAATTTTTCATGCGCGGGCAAGAGCGCGCGCAGAGCGCTCAAAAGCTGCGCTCCGTGTGCGTCTGACGAAATTTCTGCCGCAGAAATCAGGACCTTCACGGATTAGCGAACAACGCCCTTTTCGCTGGCCCGGATGAAAGAAACAAGATTTTGGATCTCAGCGTACTCACCATATTGGGATTCGATCTCCAAAAGGCACTGTTCCTTTTGAATGTCCGGGCGAGTCCAAAGCTTGATGGCCTCATTGATTTTGCTAATCGTCTCGGAAGGAATCCCCCGACGTCGTAACCCCACAATATTGGTGCCTTTGATTAAGCAAGGTCGGCTTCCCACTGCGATGGCAAAGGGAGGAACATCCTTTTCGATTCCAGACTGTCCACCGATGTAAGCGTGCGCTCCAATAGTTACAAACTGCGAGACTCCGCACAATCCGCCAATCACCACATAGTCATGGATCGTCACATGTCCGGCAATCGCGCCGCCATTAGCAATCACGCAGTGATTGCCGACAATGGAGTCATGCCCCAGATGCGAGTAGGCCATCAAAAGATTGCCGTCTCCCAGCACAGTCTTTCCGCCGCCCTGAGTAGTGCCAAGATTGAGAGTGACGCATTCGCGAATCGTGTTCTTGTTGCCAACAATCAGTACGGTGTCTTCACCCCTGTACTTGAGGTCCTGGGGTGCGCCGCCCAAAACCGCAAAAGGAAATACGGTATTGTCTTCGCCCAGGGTCGTGTGACCATCGACGACTACGTGACTGATGAGGCGCGTGCGGGCGCCGATTTTGACGTGAGCACCGACCGTGCACCAAGGACCGATTTCAGCTGTCGAATCAACTTGGGCTTCGGGATGAACCTGTGCGCTTGGATGAATCATTTTCATTCTCCCTTCAAAAGCAGATTTGCGAGAAGATCCGCCTCGACCACTTTTTGACCGTCGACTAGGCCTTCACAGTGAAACGCCCAAAGTTTGCCCCTCTGCTTGCTGACGGTCGTCTCGACCCGAAGCGTGTCTCCCGGGATCACGGGCTTTCTGAAGCGGCAAGAATCCACTCCGACCAAAATACATTGAAAGTCGTCACGGATCGTATCGATGCGTTTTTCTAGATACGGATAAAGCGAAAAACTCGCCACCTGAGCCATCGTCTCAATCTGGAGAACTCCCGGAACAATCGAAAACCCTGGAAAGTGCCCCGGCATGAACGGTTCATTTACCGTGTAGTTCTTGATTCCGACGACTTTGACTCCCACCTTGTCGTTGCCTTCGAGCTGATCCAGGTTGCCCAGCGGGTGAATTTCCAAAATCCGATCGACCAACAAAAAGGGTGCCCGATGCGGGAGAAACTTTTGGATTTGATCGCTGTTTAAATAGTAACGATTTTTCTCTGCGGCCTGCATTCTCTCTCCGTTCTCAACTCTCTCTAATCTTTTTGCGGCTTCTTGCCACCCGACACGAGTCGGTTCAACGCTGCATGAACTTTGAAATGTTCTCGATACTCACGCTGAGGATTTCCAGCGACGACTGAACCCCCACGAACGTCCTTCGTAAGGAGCGACATTGCCGCGACGCTTGCGCGATCACCGACATGGACCTTGTTGGTGATTCCGGTCAAACCACCCACATAGACAAACTTTCCGAGACTTGAACTTCCGGCCATCGCGGAGCTCCCGCAAACCACGGCGCCCTCGTCGAGTGTGCAGTTGTGTCCAATCTGAACGTGATTGTCGATTTTGACCTGGTTTCCGAGGCGCGTGTCACCAAAAGTACCGCGATCCACGCAAGCGTTGGCACCGATTTCCACATCGTCGCCCAAGACGACTCGACCCACGTGGTAAATTTTTTGATGCCCGACCACCTGGCCGGCCTCTTTGCGAGGAGCGTAACCAAAACCATCAGCACCGATCACTGCGCCCGCATGAATGCGGACTCGATCTCCGATGACAGATGCCTCATAGACCGTTACGCGAGGAAACAAAACGCAATCCATTCCCACGTGCGCGCCTTTTCCCAAATAGCATCCGGGGTAAATTACGGTGCCTGCTCCAATCCGGACGCCGGCCTCAATCACCGCGTGTGCGCCGATTTCAACCTGATCGCCCATCTCAGCCGACGCATCGACAACAGCAGTCGGGTGAATTTTTCTGTGGGCGGGACGCCGCGTATGAGCACCACTCGAAAGCGTTTCGGCCATGCGTCCTGAAACCAATGCCATCGCCAGATAGGGATCCGCGCAGGCAATCACTGCAGAATGAGTCCAAAGTGGAACCTTGGCTGCTCTCAAAGGTTCTGTAAACGGCTCCCCAGTCAGGAGGACGCTGGGGTGAGCGTTTGGAAGTTCGGACTGAAACTCCTTGGCGAAAAAAAACGCGATATCCCCTGCAGTCGAACCGGCCAAGGGAGCGAGCCTCTCTACCCGAATCCCAGAGGCGCGATCTCCGATCTCAGCGGCGTTTGCTAATCGCCCGCCAGTCAGCTCCAAAATGTCCTGAACCGAAACGGAATGCGACGAACTCACCGCTCATTAACCTGACTTCTTATTGAAGATCGTCACGACTTCGGTGGTCAGATCATCCTTATCCAGCGAGAAGAGGACGGTGTTTTCGTTCTTCTCAAGAATTACCGAGTAGCCTTTTTGCTTGGCGAGCTCGCTGATGGTCTCACGAAGTTTGTTGATGATCGGTGATGTGAGCGCCTGCTCTTTTTCTTGAATTTCCTGCTGGGAGCGACCGGTCAGCTCCTGAAACTTCATGATTCTCTCTTGAAGTTCCTGCTGCTTTTTAGCGCGTGCTTCGTCACTCAAAACCATGGATTGCTTTCGAAACTCCTCGCCCATCTTTTTGAGTGAGGCTTCTTCGGTCTGAAGCTCTTTTTTGCGGGTGTTGAATTCTTTTTCGAGCTGAGCTTTGGCTTTCTTGCCGCTCTCAACGTTTTGAAGCGCCTTTTGCATATCCACGACGCCGATCTTAAGATCTTCGGCCAGCGCGGTACGGGCCCCTGCCACGACAAAAAACACCGCCAGCAAGCTCGCGGAAAAACTCTTCAGCCTTATTTTCTTCATGGTTTTCTCCTTAGGTCCAAAATTTTACGATCCCAGTAAGCCTCAAAACGGCGGCCCGATAAAGAACTGAAATTCGGTCGTATTCTCGCCCGGTCGAGGCTTAAATGGAAAGCCCCATTCAAAACGCAGCGGGCCAATGGGTGAAAACCAGCGAATCCCGAAACCCCAGTCCGATCGAATCGTAAAGGGTTCGCCCTCTGAACCGGGTAATCTACGAAAAGAGTTACCCGCGTCATAAAAAAGCACGGTCTTGAGCCCGGCTTCGCGCACGAGTGGATACTCTAATTCGAAAAGTCCCAACAGCTGGACCAAGCCCCCTTGAGGCTCAGTGACTCCATTAACCACCTGCGTAGGACCGACCGAGAAATACTGAAATCCCTTGAGGCTGTTTGGCCCGCCCAAAAAGAATCGCTCTGCGGGAGGCACACCCACGCCTCCCATTGGGTCAACGTGGCCCAACTCGAAACTGTTTCTAAAAACCAGATCCCCGATGACTCGGGTGTAATAGCGGTTGTTCAGGACGAGCTTTAAGAACTGCTTGTCGCCATTAAGTGGCCCAAGCCCAGCCGTCTCGATCGAAGCGCTTTGATAGTTTCCTGCCGTCGCCTCAAAACGATTGTTGCGCTTGTCTCGAACAATCGTTCCCACGACGCTCGAAAGCACCCCGGAGTCCAAAGTGGTGTCGGTGCCAACGTTCTCGACTTCGGTGATTCGAAGACCTTCGTTTTTGTAGGTGAAGTAGACATTCGTGTAGTCACCGATCGGATGTCCGAGGCGTACGTCAAACCCCAGTTTGCGCGTAAGGTATTTTCCTGGAATGGGAGCGTTCACCGCAAAAACATCAAATCCCGTCGACCAGCGAGTATCGAAAGCATAGGGGTCGGTGAAGCCCAGATTGATGCTTCTGGAAACACGGTCAGCTGAGTAATTTCCGGATAGGCTCAGAGATTGTCCGCGCCCCATGAGATTGATTTCAGAAATCTGTGTGGTCAAAAAGAATTTTTGAACGCTGCCATAACCTGCGCCGAGCGTGATTGTTCCTGTGGAGCGCTCTTTAACCGAAATCTCGACATTGAGAACATCCGGCTGATCTTTCGGAGTAACCGTATTGAAAATCACCTCGCCAGGCGCAAAAAAGCCCAAGCGCTCGACGTTTTCACGCGACTCACGAAGTTTGCTTCCGCTATAGAGCTCACCCTCGTTGATCTTGATTTCGCGACGCACCACTTTGTCATAGGTCTTGCTGTTTCCGACGACGGTGATTTCGCCAAAGTGAACGAGATTGCCCTTTTCGAAACCGTAATCCAATTCAACAAGCTTCTTGTCATCCTGAATCGCCATCTTCGGAACGACGTTTACGAATGCGTAACCTAAGTCCTGATATTTTTCGGTCAGTGCCTGAATATCCGAATTGCGTTTGGAGATGCTAAACTGCTCTCCCGAACGCATGACCAGGTCAGTTTTGAGTTCATCTTTTTCGAAAAGCAGATCGCCTGAAAAATCAACCTCGCCGATCTGGTACTTGTCGCCTTCATCCAGGTAAATCGAGATATAGAGCCAACGTTTGTCATCGCTGACTGTGACGATGGGGTTCTCGTATCTGAACTTAATAAACCCATGATCCAGATACCAATAGGTCAGGCGCTGAAGATCCTGCTTGAAGGCGGACTCTTTGAAGTTGCCGGCACCTGACGCAAAAGAAAAAAAGCCTCCCTCGCGGGTCTCCATCAAAAGAGCCTTAAGCTGACGGTCAGAAAAGTTTCGGTTGTTCAAAAAGGTGATTTTCTTGATCTGAACTTTTTCGAAATCCCGAATCTTGAAAACGAGCTTCACCTCGTCCTTCGCTGCATCCTTACTCTCACCGGGCTTGACCTCAAAGCTCACCTTGGCGAGGTAAAAACCCTTTTCTTCGTAATGCTTTTGGATCCGGGCTACGTCTTCCTTGATCTGATTGATATCCAGAATGGCCCACTGCTTAACCTTCACTACCTCTTGCAGATCCTCAGTGGTGATTCGCTCGTTGCCCTCAAAATCCAGCTCCGAAATCACCGGCCGCTCTTTGATCACAAAAGTCAGGGAGACCGTGCCATTTTGAGCGAGCTCGCCACTCACCTCGATGTCGTCAAAAAATCCCATCGCGTGAATGGCTTTAATGTCCGTACGAATATTTTCGCGAGAAAGTTCCTGACCTACCTTGGTCACCAGTTTGGCGAGCACAGCGTCTTTTTCAATCCTCTTGAGACCGGTGAACTCAATGGTGCCCAAAGGCTTTCCGACGAGCTGAGCTACCGCCGCATCAGAGACTGTCTGAGTCAGCGCGACCGCTGGACGAGCAGGCGCTTTTGTTTTCTTTGCCGGTGGTGCCGCTTCAACCGACTCGCAGAATAGACCCAAAAGTAGAATAACCGCACAGATCGAAACCATGCCCGCACAACGTCCGGACCGGACGTTCATTGAGGCGGACACAAATCGTTGCAGGCGCAAGTAAGATGCGGAGATCACAAGACTATGTCTAGCCTCAAAGCGCCAAAAGTAAACTGATTTGATGGGTTTAATCTCAAAATCTTAGGCGCCTAAAATGAGAAAGGAGTCAGCAGTCGAGTCCACCTGCCCATGTCAGCCTGAAAAGACGCCGTCTTTCATCACCATCGTGCGATGCATCTTTTTGGCAAGTCCCTGATCGTGAGTGACCAAAAGCACGGAGACGTTGGTGGCCTGATTGAGGCGCACGAGGAGCTCCATGACGTTTGCACTGTTGGCTGAATCCAGGTTTCCCGTGAGTTCATCGGCCAATAGGAGCTTGGGGCGTAAAATCACGGCTCGCGCGATGGCAACGCGTTGCTGTTCCCCCCCCGAAAGTTCACTTGGACGATGCGCCAGGCGATGCCCGAGTCCCACAAACTGTAAGAGGTCCTGAGCCTGCTTCTCGGCCGCGCGCGAGGCGTGACCAGCGATGAGTGCCGGCATCATCACGTTTTCGAGGGCGCTGAACTCGGGCAGCAGATAATGAAACTGAAATACAAACCCGAGCATCTTATTTCTGAAGCTCGAAAGCGCCTTTTCAGAATACTTAAAAACATCCTCCTGCTTGGGCCCAAAGAGCACTCTCCCCGAGGTGGGGACCTCCAAAGTCCCAAGAATGTGCAAGAGCGTGCTCTTTCCCACGCCCGACGCCCCAGTGATTGCGACCATCTCACCTGGCTGAATCGAAAAGTCGACACCTCGGACGACCGGGACTTCTGCCTGATCTTTGAAAAAAGATTTTTTGAGCCCCTCCGCGCGAATCAGTGGAGCCGTCGTTTCTTTACTCATAGCGCAAACCCTCGGAGGGCGATTTTCTCGCCACGCTCAATGCCGGATAAACGGTTGCCAAAAAACAGATGACCAAGGCCAAAACCCCAATCAAAGTGACCTCACTCCAACGGGTGACCACGGGCAAAAAACCAATGTAATAAATGTCGGCAGGAAGCTCAATCAAACGGCTGCGCTCTAGAACTTCATTGATGCCAAGCCCCAACAGCACCCCAACTCCCGCTCCCACTGCGCCGATTCCCATTCCTATGACGCAAAAAAGTCGAAATCCCTGCGACGGCTTAAAGCCCATGGCCTTCAAAATCGCGATCTCCTTGGTCTTGTCATGAATCATCATCATCAAAGTGCTCACCACATTGAACGCGGCAACGATGATGATCGCGGTCAGGATAATAGCAATTACGACCTTTTCGAGCTGAATCGCATAGAGCAGATTTTTGTTGAGCTGACTCCAGTCCTTGGCGCGAAATGGGTAACCGAAATGATCGCTCAAGCGGTCCGAAACCGCGCGAGCCGTCTGACCCCGCGGTAGCCGAATCTTGAAAGTCGTTAATTTATCCGCCTGTTTGAGCCAGGTTTGGACGGCTTCGAGGCGCGCGAACATAAACTTAGAGTCGTATTCATAAAGCCCCATTTTCGCGATTCCACTGACCGTAACTTCAATGGCCTTGGGTGCCGAAACAGCTCCGACCCTCCCCTCATCCCCCTCTTCAAGGTCCTCGACAAATGGGATTACGAGACGGATCTTCTGTCCTTCTTTTGCGCCGATGCGGCTGGCGATTCCGCTCCCTAATACGACCTCTTGATCGGATTGCGGCAGTCGCCCCGAAACGATGCGCCTCGGAAGTACCGTGACGCTTCCGACGGTCTCCAGATCCACACCTTCGATCACCCCACCTGCGACTCCATTGGGACCAGAAGCCATGAGCTCTGCAGTAAACGACCCAGTGATCGCCTCAGACTCCGGGACTACTTTTTTGATTTTCTCAACGACTCGCTCTGCATCCGAAAACGGCTCACGCGAATACAAAATCACGTCACCATTCATTCCGGTGATGACGCGAACGAGTTCGCCCTCAAAGCCATTGATCACGCTCGTTACGACGGTAAGCGCAAGCACCCCGAGCGCCACGCCCACGATCGAAACCCAGGCGATAAACGAAAGAAATCCATCAGAAGCCTTAGAAAATAAAAACCGCCTGCCAAGGAGCGGGACGACGCCCAGGCGGCGAACCCTCATTGAGACACGCGCCTCAACTGTGGAAACAAAATCACATCGCGAATACTCGGCGAATCCGTAAAGAGCATGACCATGCGGTCAATGCCGATCCCTTGACCTGCCGTCGGTGGGAGGCCGTGCTCAAGCGCGGCAACAAAATCCTCGTCCATGTCGCAGGCCTCTTCGTTGCCTGCGTTCTTTGCGTCCACCTGCGAAAGAAATCGCCGTTTTTGATCGATCGGATCATTGAGCTCGGAGAAGGCATTGGCCATCTCTCGACCGTAAATATAGAGCTCAAAACGATCCACGACGAACGGATCTTTTTCGTTTTGACGGGAAAGCGGCGACACATCCAGAGGATACATCGTCACGAACGTTGGCTGGATCAGATGCTTTTCGACCAGCTCATCGAAAATCACCATCATGAGGCCGCCCGTTGATTCCTTGGGATTCATCGAGAGACCTTTGCTCTTGCCGTAAGCAAGGAGCGCTTCGCGATTTCTCAGACCGGCGCGATCACCAAAATCAGTGTATTTTAGAATCGAATCTTCGACGCTGATGCGCTCCCAACGACCATCGAGGTTAATCTCAGTGCCCTGGTAAGAGAGCTTTCGCGAACCGATCACCTGATCTCCCACACGCTGAAACAAAGTCTCAGTCAGATCCATGAGATCCTCGTAAGTCGCGTAGGCCTGATAAAATTCAAGCATGGTGAATTCAGGATTATGCTTGATTGAGATCCCTTCGTTGCGAAAGTTGCGATTAATTTCGAAAACCCGCTCGAAGCCACCCACCACCAGGCGCTTAAGATAAAGCTCCGGGGCAATTCGCAAAAAGAGCTTCATATCGAGTGTGTTGTGATGAGTAATAAACGGCCGAGCGTTCGCTCCACCCGCGATCGGATGCATCATAGGAGTCTCGACTTCCAGGAAGTCTCGCTCGCTGAAAAACTTTCGGATCTCTTCGATGATCTTGGAGCGCTTTCTAAAAGTCTCTTTCGACTCATCACTCATGATGAGGTCGAGGTAGCGCTGGCGGTACTTGATTTCGACGTCAGCAATTCCGTGAAACTTTTCGGGTAGTGGGCGCAGGGACTTAGTCAAAAGCTCCAGGCGATCCAGATTGACCGAGAGTTCGTTGGTCTTGGTTTTAAAAAGGGGGCCTTCGCCAAAAATGATGTCGCCCACATCGAGCTCGCGGTACCGGGCAAAGCCTTCTTCTCCGAGTTTGTTTTTTTGAACAAAGAGCTGAATTTTTCCGGTGCGATCCTTGATCTGCACAAATGCAGCCTTGCCGAAATCGCGGACGGCCATGATCCGACCCGCCACGGAACAGGTGATGTTCAGGGGCTCGAGCTCTTCTTTGGTTTTCTCGTCGTATTTTGCGTGTAGCTCCGACGCCACTGCGCTCGGCGTAAATCCATTTTTGAAAGGATTTTCATTTCGCTCGAGCATTCGTCCGAGTTTTTCGAAACGAACGCGAACCTGCTCTTCTCTCTCGGCGCTCGAATCGGCCGGGGACTTTTCAACCTGCGAACCTGAGTCCTGCTTGGACATACGTTGCTCCTGAGGGGATTTTTAAAAACCGCTTACTCGAGGCTCTCGAGGTACCTTTCGGCATCGATTGCGGCCATACAGCCCGTACCCGCCGCAGTGACTGCTTGACGATAAACGTGGTCAGCCACATCTCCCGCCGCAAAAACGCCGGTAATATTGGTGCGAGTCGTGCCCGGCTCAACCAACAGATAACCTTTTTCGGTGCAGTTGAGCTGCGAGCGAAACAAAGACGTATTGGGTTGATGGCCGATGGCGACAAAAACTCCCTGAAGTGCCAGCTCCTGAAGCTCTCGCGTCTTGAGGTTGCGCACACGAATTCCGGTGACTTCTTTTTCGCCGATGATTTCTTCGATGGCCGAATCCCACATAAAGCGGATCTTGGGGTTTTTTTGCGCCTTCTCTTGCATGATCTTGCTGGCGCGCAAGCTGTCGCGACGGTGTATGACTGTGACTGTTTTTGCAAAACGAGTGAGAAAAGTAGCTTCTTCCATCGCCGTATCGCCGCCGCCCACGACAGCGATATCCATGTTGCGAAAAAAGAATCCATCGCAAGTCGCACAAGAAGAAACACCTTTGCCCATGAGGCGAACTTCCGAGGGAAGCCCCAGCCACATGGCTGTTGCGCCGGTCGCAATGATTAAAGTCTGGGTCTTGACAATCTGCCCGTTAGAAAACTCGAGCGTGAATGGAGAGGTCGAGAGATCCGCACGCTTTACATGACCTTGAACAAAGCGAGTTCCAAAGCGTTCTGCCTGCTGCCGAAACTCGGCCATGAGCTCCGGGCCCATGACTCCTTTGGCAAAGCCTGGATAATTTTCAACATCACTGGTGATGGTGAGCTGACCACCCGGCTGTTCTCCCTCGATGCAAAGCGGTTGAAGGTTCGCGCGGGCGGAATAGATGGCTGCGGTCAATCCCGCAGGCCCGGTGCCTAAAATGGTAATGGCCTCAACGCCAGGTTGAGATTCGGGATGCAGGCCTTCGGACATAGGTGTGTTCCGTTGGAAGGATCAGCGAGAAGAGTCGTCTGCAGTCGCAGCCAAAATCTCTACGTTGACGTACTCAGCGTTTTCGCTGTCGTCCGGAAGTGCCGCCAGCGCCTTGGCCGCATCTTCGGCAGAAACCAGCCCACGCTGGACATTTCTTTCGACTACGCGGACATCAAACTTCTTGGATTCAAATGCTTCGTGAAGGAGAGCCATAGAGGGCTTGATAGATCGGTAGGCGATGCCGTGTCAATGCCAAGTCTTCGAATCTGTGTCAGATTCGGAGTCTTTGGCCTGCTCTGTTCCCCCAACCACTTTCAGATGGGATCTGCCTTTTCGAATATGGTCCTTGCGAGCCTGTCCTTGCTTATCTAACTGCCGCTTTTGGGAGACCTTCCAGTAGGCGCGGCCATAGAGGTAGGCAAACCCGCCTGCCATTCCGCCCAGATGAGCGACGCTTCCGAGGCCCCCACCTGCATGCCCCGCAAAGACAGTCGAAAGAAGCTCGATTGCGGCCAAAATCCAGACAAAGTGTTTGGCCTTCATCGGAAAAAGCATCATGAAAAGCAGAACCCGCTCCCCAAACAAGATCCCGTAAGCCATGAGCAGTCCGTAAATTCCACCCGAGGCCCCCACCATCGGGGCTGTGCCCTTCCAAACGAGCGTCTGCAAAAACAGGTAGGCTAACCCCCCGCAAACCACGCAAAAAAAGTAAAAACGGAGAAATCTTGGGGTTCCCCATGCGGACTCAAGCTCACCTCCAATGAACACGAGCATCATCATGTTCAAAACCAGATGCATGACGTCGCCATGGAGAAAAGAGTAAGTGACAATCTGCCAAATCCGCCCGCCAAATACGACCTGGGACGGAACCAGTCCAAACCAACTTAAAAGATTTCCGCCTAGAAACTGGTCGGAGATCTGCTGAACCAAAAACGCGGCAACGCAGGCAATGAGAAGGGCTTTAACCGCACGTGTGAGGCGAATCTGCATGGCGTTTTGGATGTTACCTTATTTGGACTGCTTTTCCATGAGCTCGATCAAAATTCCACCCGCCGACGCAGGGTGCACAAAGTTGATGCGCATCAAATGAGCGCCCGCACGACACTGATCGTAGATGAGGCGAAATCCAGAGTCCCGAAGCGTCTGACAGAGCGCATCCAGGCTGCCCTGAGTGACTTCAAACGATAGATGATGAATGCCGGGGCCCCGCTTTTTGAGAAACTGCGCCACAGTGCCTGTGGGATCAGTGGGCTCCAAAAATTCAAGCTGAGTGGGCTCGTTGGGCGACTGCGGAAGAGGAACAAAGTGAGTCACCACTCCCTGTTCAGGCACCGCTTCAGTGTGTTTGATTTCAAGGCCCAGGATTGAGAAAAATTTTTTCAGCGCAGGAAGTTGATCGACTGCGATTCCGATGTGGTTGAGGCGTGTCATGAGAGTTGGATACTTTGTACCCACAAAAAGGGACGAGGACCACTATCTCTTGTTGCTGTACCCTCAGTCATCCAACCCCTCCTCAAGGTGCTGCGAAGTAGCTAACTCCGACAGCGCAGGATGACTTCGGCAAGAAATAGCGGCCCTCAGTCAAGTTGCCAGTTACCTGAGAGTACCCACCAAAGTCCCCTAGGTCTGACACTTAATGGATCGGTTCTGGGTGGAAAAACTTTAGACAGTTTTTTGAATTACTTGGAACTGAGATGTCTTTTGGAATCGGGCAAAAACAGCCAGAAATTTGACCCGCCGCGCTAGGTCTCGATACTGAGAGGCCTAAAAAATCGGCCCGCAATCGGAACCCTGTGAAAGAGCCGTCGCAGAAACGCGATCTCTCGGTCACTCAGAAAAAGCACATAGGCGCTCATCATAAGTAGGCTGAAAAAAATCAGCTTTACCATGACGCCAATTGAGCCGTGAAAGAGCACTCCTAGGGCCAAAAATGGCCCTCTCCAGCGCGGAAGCCAAATGAGTACCGGAAAGTAAACCTCCCAGAGCAACGTCAAATAAGCGACGACGGTGAGGAAAAGCGGAAAGTGAGACATCCAGGTGAAGTCAAAAAGTGCGAGCTGTGGGTTGGCGATTACGTTCCAAATCGCCTCACCTTTCCACCACACCGGGCCCTTGAGTTTTTCGAGCCCGGAGTAGGCGTAGATGATGCACAACTGAACCTGTGCCATTCGCATAGCCGCAGAGCTCACCCAGCGTGCTGCTGAATCGGGAGCGGAGCGCTCCGTGGCCAAACAGAAAAAGAACAAAAAGAACGTGAAAATCAGGTCGGCGCCATAAACAGCACCCACATTGGCGTGAATGAAAGAAATATGAAGCGCGAGACAAACCGCAGAAACCGCACGTGGGAAAATACCTAAAATTAACAAAACCAAACCCACGAGATAAAATGCGTGCGCGAGTGTCAGCCCAAGATCAGTAGCCAAAAATGTCCCGCTAAAAACCTCGAAAAGGTTCCACCGATAATCCATCGGCACAAAGGCACTCGGGTCCGGGATCGGAAGCCCCTTGGACCTGGAAAAATAATCCAGAAGTTCGCTCTGCCTGAATGAATAAAAAACCAGCATCACCGAACACATGACTGCACGAAAAATCCGCCATTTTTCGGGTAAAAATGACTCGAACCAAAACCGCTGCCAGGCGCCCAGCACCTTCCTGAGAGCTCCGATCACAACGTGCTCCGATCTTCGCAGTTCCATTCAGAAATCCACTGCCGCTCGACCAGGATCTCGTCCTTGATGTTCTTTTTTCCGTCCGCAACCTCCATTAAATCTGGAAGTCCGTAAGAGTTTTTCCACATTCGAACGCTCGAGGCGGCAGGATTTTTTCCGCAGAGAAATTTTCCAAAGAGCGCCTCGCCCCCGGGAGGCCCCTTCATGATGAAGTGCGAAAGCGCGATCTTTCTCCAGGGACTCCTGAGTGTCGGCCAAAAATCATGAACGAGTTGGTCACCCTTTGAATCGACGGTTTCAAACTCCAATCGCATCGGCATCCCAGGTTCGGGTGCAAAAAAATTCCAATTGGAGGCTAGCTCGAGGGAGTTTGCGTACGGCTCAAGCCAACGCGCAAAGAGGTACCCCAGATAAGTATTCTTGTTGGGCATAATGACCACGGCCAAAAGATGAAACACGATCCACGCGCTCAAGAGCGCTTGGACGATTTGCTTTCGATTAGAGTCTTTCTTCTGGATGGTGCGCTCGCTCGTCATGAGTCTGTTTTTGTCTGTGTTCAGTAGGTCAACCCCGTTTTAGTGCTTCTAAATTTTCACCTGCAATTTAAAAATAAGAAAGCCCAGCACGAGGAAATCGTGCTGGGCCAAAAAATTTCATCGTCACTTCAAGCTGGGCTTCAAGCTGGGGCCGCGATCAAAAAGCTCCGCCACCGCCGCCACCGCCGCCGAAGCCAATTCCTACGCTTCCACCGATTCCACCACCCATGCCGCCGTAGCCACCCATCTGAATTTGATAGGCCCGCATTTGGGCTTCACGGATCTGCTGATTCGCGATCATCAGATCAGACTGTGATTGCTGCGCACGTTGCATTTGAAGCATTTGGGACATCATAGAAGCTTGTTGCATAGCTTGGTACTGACCGTTGTAACCGCCAGCCATTCCGCCGGCAATTCCACCGGGATAACCGCCGCCACCCATTCCACCGGGATAACCTCCGGCGTAGCCGCCGCCACCCATTCCACCGGGATAACCTCCGGCGTAGCCGCCGCCCATTCCTCCGGGATAACCTCCGGCGTAGCCGCCGCCACCCATTCCACCGGGATAACCT
>CAMBEX010000016.1 GCA_945865865.1 Bdellovibrio sp. ZAP7 | reverse complement strand
TCTGTCTAAGCTCGCGGGCGTGAGTGATCCTGAGCGCAAGCGGAAGATCATCGGTGCCGAGTTTATTGCGGTCTTCGATGATTTTGCGGAAACGATGTCGCAAACTCTTGGGCATCTGCCCAAATTTCTGGTGCAGGGAACACTCTATCCTGACGTCATCGAGAGCAGTCCTGCTCCCGGGACGCTGGGTGCCACTGGATCCCATTCGGTCACCATTAAATCGCATCACAACGTCGGCGGTTTGCCCGAAAATATGCGCTTTGAACTCATCGAGCCACTCCGTGATCTTTTCAAAGACGAGGTCCGGGAGCTGGGCAAGCGGTTAGATGTGCCCGAAGAGTTTCTCAAACGGCATCCGTTTCCAGGGCCGGGTCTTGCGGTTCGTGTGATGGGGGAGATCACTCCTGAGGCTCTCACCATTCTCCGTCAGGTTGACGAGATTTTTATCCGAGAACTTTTGGACGGCGGGCTTTACGACAAGATTTGGCAGGCATTTGCGGTTTTTTTGCCCATTAAAAGCGTAGGAGTGATGGGCGACGGGCGCACTCATGATCATGTGGTGGCGCTTCGAGCGGTCACATCGACGGACGGCATGACGGCCGATTGGTTTCATTTTGATTCCGCATTTCTTGCCAAGGTTTCATCCAAGATTTGCAACGAGGTGCGCGGCGTGAACCGAGTTGTTTACGACATCTCCTCCAAACCTCCAGCGACCATCGAGTGGGAGTAGGCAGTTGTGAGTACGAGAATTTTTAAACAAATCCCATGGAAGAATATTTTAAGGAGGTCCATCGGACCTGCCATTGCGGCCTATTTGATCGGGTTCATGCTCATGGGTGTTCTCGCTGTGAAACCTTACTTTCTAAAAAAAGCGGAAACCCATGTCCCCATTTCGCCGATTCCGTTTGCCGTGAGCGGTTCGGCTTTTGAGGCTGCAAGCCTTCATCATCGCCTGGTTTGGTATTACCTGAACCACACGCCCGAGGTTTGTTCGGGAGAGAGCGTGGCGGTCAACGATTTTCAGCGCGCGCAGTGTTCAGCGTTTTGGGACCGGGTGACGACGCTGGGTGCACTCGCATTCCTACCGTTCGCGCTCGCGGGTGTGCTTTTATTTTTCGTCTTTGATCTGGCTTCGATGCGCTACAAAAAGGCCCATACTTTGATTCGGGGCGGAAAAGCTCAGTCCATTGCAGTTGTTACTGAGCCAGCCATTGCACCCGGAGATTTCTATTCGTGGTTGCTCTGCCTTCAGACGATTACGGTCGAAGTATCACCAGGCAAGCAGCTACGGGTTTACCTGCCTTGGGACGAGTCCATTCCAACTCCCGGGAGCCGGTTTGCGGTTTTTAACTGGGGTGAGACTTTCGGCGCTAAGCGTTATGCCGGCATTCTTTACACTCCCCATATCTCGGTGGTACAGGGTTCTTAAGCCATGAGTTTTGTTCATTTGCATCTGCACACCCAGTACAGCCTGCTGGAGGGAGCGATTCGCGTTGACTCTCTTTTTGACCGAGTCAAAGAGCTCGGAATGTCGGCCGTAGCCGTGACCGATACCCAAAATCTTTTTGGTGCCATCGATTTTTACAACACGGCACGCAAGGCCGGGGTTAAGCCCATCATTGGCTGTGAACTTCAGATGGCGCTCGAGGGAATGCCGGCGGCGCAAGGTGTGGCACCGAGTCGCCAGGAGTTGGGCCCGCGTTTTCACGCACTCGTAGTTTTATGTAAGGACCTCCAGGGTTACCGAAATCTCTGCCAAATTGTTTCACGCGCTTATCAACAGTCCTTTGTTCAGGCGTCGTCCGGAAAAAAAGATACCGCTCCCGCAGGCACGCCGCGCGCGTTGGTGACCCGCGCGCTCTTGGATCAGTATGGCGATGGACTCATCGTCCTTTCTGCAGGACTCCGCGGATTGATTCCCTGTCAAATTCTCAAGGGAGATGAAGAGGGCGCGGTCGCGTCCCTTCAGTGGTTCAAAAAAAGATTTGGCGAAAATTTTTATCTCGAGATTCAGGACACCGGAATTCCGGAGCTCGAGGCGATCAACGAAACATTAGCCAAGCTCGGTGAAAAACACGGCGTTGAGTTGGTGGGGACATCAAACTGCCATTACCTGAAACCCGAAGACGCAGAAGCACACGAAATTCTTCAGTGCATTGAAACCGGAAAAAAACTCGATCTGGATCGCCCCAAGAGCCTGGTGCCTGCAGAATATTACCTAAAACCACCGGAGCTCATGCGCGAACGGCTTGAGCGATTTCCACGCGCGTATGAAAATACGCTGAAAATTGCAGAAAAATGCGACCTTCAGTTTAAGTTCAAGGATGACAAGGGGCGCACGATTTATCAGCTGCCGGACTTTCGTCCCAACGGAATCGCTAAGTCCGAGCCGTTTGATACGGTCGGCTATTTTCGTGAACAGGCCAAAATAGGATTGAAGGAGCGCTTCGAGGAATTTCAGTTTGAACGAAAAGTCCAAGCTTCGGATTGGGCCTCTCGCGAGCCGCTCTACTGGGCGAGACTCGAAGACGAACTGACGATGATCGCGCGCACCGGATTTTCGGGTTACTTTCTCATCGTCGCGGATTTCATCAACTGGGCCAAGCGCAATGGCATTCCGGTGGGGCCGGGACGTGGATCAGGTGCAGGATCGCTCGTCGCCTTTGTTCTCAAGATTACCGACGTGGATCCGATTGAATTCAACTTACTGTTCGAACGCTTCATTAATCCTGAGCGCGTCAGCATGCCCGACTTTGACGTGGACTTTTGTCAGGACCGTCGCGGAGAGGTGATTGAGTACGTTTCCAAAAAATACGGATCTGAGAACGTCTGCCAGATCATCACTTTTGGAAAATTACAGGCCAGGGCCGCCATCAAAGACGTCGGCCGCGTTCTCGAAATGAGTTTTGCCGAGACCGATCAAATCACCAAACTATTGCCGGATGAACTTGGAATTGAAATTCAGCAAGCGATTGATCGCGAGCCTCGGCTTCGCGAAAAGATGGAGCTTGAGCCCAAAACGGCCAAGGTTATCGAATACGCGCTCGCGATCGAGGGCCTTTATCGAAACGCAGGTATCCACGCTGCTGGCGTGATCATCACCGAGGAGCCGATCGTCAATTACTGCGCACTCTACGTCACCAAAGATGGCGACGTCGTCAGTCAGTTTGACAAGGATTTTGCTGAGCAGATCGGTCTCGTAAAATACGATTTTTTGGGTCTTAAAACCCTGACGGTGATCGATAATGCCGTGAAGCTCGTGCGGCAGGCTGCAGACCCGGGCTCTACTGACGCCGATTTCGCGCTCGAGCGCATGAATTACTTTGATCCGAGTGTTTTTGCGCTCATCAGCTCGGGCGATACGGATGGTGTGTTTCAGGTTGAAAGTTCGGGCATGAAGGATCTCTGCCAGCGGATTCAACCCAACTCGCTTGAGGATTTGACTGCCATCAATGCGCTTTATCGACCTGGGCCGCTGGGATCCGGAATGGTCGACGATTTCATCGAGCGTAAGCACGGGCGTAAACCCATTGTTTATGATGTCGATGCGCTCGCTCAGATCCTCAAGGACACCTACGGGGTCATTCTTTACCAAGAACAGGTCATGCAGACCGCGCGAGAACTGGCCGGGTATTCGCTCGGTCAGGCCGATATG
Organism: Bdellovibrio sp. ZAP7; assembly: GCA_945865865.1. GTDB lineage: Bacteria > Bdellovibrionota > UBA1018 > UBA1018 > UBA1018 > CAMBEX01. The sequence continues at coordinate 17,439 of CAMBEX010000016.1, read as the reverse complement.
CTTCGACGCGCGATGGGTAAAAAGAAACCCGAGGAAATGGCCGAGCACCGCGCGATCTTTGTCAAAGGGGCGACTGAAAAAGGCATTGCTGCGGCCAAGGCTGAGTCGATCTTTGACCTCATGGCCAAGTTTGCCGAGTACGGATTCAATAAGTCGCATTCCGCGGCGTATGGAGTGCTGACTTATCAGACTGCCTATCTCAAGAGACATTATCCGGCCGAGTTCATGGCGGCGCTGATGACCACTGAAATGTCGGACACCGACAAGCTCACCAAGTACATCAGCAACGCGCGTTCGAACGGTATTTTGGTGCTCGCGCCTGACGTCAATCATTCTGAAAAAAGGTTCAGCGTCGAAAAAACTGCGCGAGATGGGCAAAACTCACAGAAAGCCCAGCAAAAAGCCATTCGTTTTGGGCTTGAGGCGATCAAAGGCGTGGGCGGAGTCGCCGTCGACGTGATCATCGAGCAGCGTACACAGGCGCGGTTTAAAAATGTCATGGATTTTTGCCGGCGCGTCTCCACGCGCAAGGCCAACAAGAAGGTGCTGGAGTCGCTGACTTTGGCCGGAGCCTTTGACTCGATTGCCGAAGTGAACCGCGCAACGCTTTTTGGTTCGCTCGAAACACTGCTCGCCCATGCGGGAGACGAGCAAGAGGAGCGGGAGCTTGGGCAAAATTCGCTTTTCGATTCGTTTCGCGAAGACGAGGTCAAGCTTGTCGCGCCTTCAAGCTCAGTGTTCAAGCACGAAGAAGAGTGGCCCGAGGCGAGACGTCTTGCGCTCGAAAAACAGGTCGTTGGTTTTTATGTGTCCGGCCACCCGATGGATCGCTGGCAGAAAATCTGCGAAAATTGGCTGGGTTGGTCGACTGAGCGTCTCAAGCAGGCCGCCGAGGACCGAGCCGCGGCTAAAAAGACGGCTCCCGCGCCGCAACCGACTGAAAGCTGGGGCCAAGGGGGCCGCTATCAGCGCCCTCCCAAGACCGAAGTGCGCCTTTGCGGAATGCTCGCTGAACAACGCGAGATCATGACCAAGAAGGGCAGCCGAATGGCCTTCGGAGTGATCGAAGATTTGACGGGTAAGCTTGAGCTCGTATTTTTTCCGGAGGCATACGCCGCCAATCAAGAAATGTTGAAGTCAGCAGTGGGCGAAGCGCTGCCGGTGGTGGTGACCGGCGAAGTCGAGTTTGGGGACGAGGCTCCCAAGATTTTGGTTAAGACGCTCGAATTTGTCGAAGAAGCCCATAAAGGCCGCGTTCAACAAGTCGTCGTGAGAATCAAGCCCGGCGAGGTGAGCGCCGACCAGCTTCGCGCGCTTAAAAAGAGTTTGCTGCAACACCGCGGAAAGTGCCCGGTTCAGATCGAGTTTGTGGATCCGCGTTTCAAAACTAAGCTCATGCTCCCTAAAAACGTGGCTGTCGCCGGAACCCCGCAGATGGTTCAGAGCGTGAATCAAATTTTTGGCGCTGACGTCGTGATCTTGCAGTAGTTGCTCCTCGTCACGAACCTCTTCGCAAATGCGAAACCCTCAGCTAAACTTAAGGGATGAAAGCCTTTTCCCGTTTGAGCGTGCAGATGTTGGCGGTTGCCGTCTTATCGGCATCTGTATCGCGCGCGCCTCGAGCGGAGTTTCAAGATCTCGCCGCTGCCCTTAAACAGGCGGTGAGCCGCACGGAAAGCAAGTTAGGTGCACTTGAATCCTGGCAAAAAAAGATTTTCGCGGACGAAGTGGTTGCGCAGTCGTCGTTTTTTGTTCGCGGTTATCGCCCCGGACCAGGCGGAGAACAGGGCGCGATTCAGGTGGATGTCGACCAAGAACTGATTCGTAAATATCTCGCATTTTACGGTCCCAAGGACCTCAAGCGTGAAGCGCCGCGAGTGGGGGTTTATTTTTTTCCAGAACGCGGTTGCGTGCGCTGCATGGAGGCGGGGGCTGCGATCCGAACGCTCGTCAAGTCTCGACTCGAAGCTCGCGGGTTGACTCTCATCTGGATCAGCGACTCGGATGTGGTGGGCGCCATTGGCGGGGTCCCGGTTTTTGGCAAATCACTCGACGAGAAAGTGCGCGAAATTGCGGCATCCCGAGCCCTTTCGGGAGCGTTGATCGGTCAGTGGCGGCAAACTCCGGTGGATTCCATCGACAGCGCGCATGCCGACGAAAAGCATTTTCAACTCAGGATTTCCTTTGCCACAGGTCCTGATGCGACTTTTGCCTATCGCCACGATAGGCAGCTTGAGCTTTTAGCTAACGACCCCTTCGATCCTGCCGCTACCAAGATCCTAACCGAGGCATTAACCGAGGTGGGCGCACGCGCCTTGCTCGCGGCCACGACGGGTAAGTCTGGATCATCGGTAACCGGCGAGGAACTCACTTTATCGGTGACCGGAGTGCGCGATTTTTTTCAATATTCGGCCTTAAAGACCGCCCTTCAGCAGACTTTAAATGAGGTGGCCGTTGTTCATGAACGTAAGCTTGCACGAGGGATTGCGGTTTTTGCGATCGCGACAGTCAAGACCGCTGCGGATGTCAGGTCAAAGCTTTCACAAGTCAAAATCGTTCCCGAGGGGGGGGGCTCCACTCAGGGAGTGGCACTCGTTCTTTCGGGACCAGACGCAAAAAAAAGTGAAGGCCCAGGCGAAATTGCCGATGGGGCCGCTTCTATTCACGGAGAACTCAGATGATTTCCATGAAGTTCAAATGGGTTGAGATTTTTGCGGTTTTCTCGGTCGTTTTTGTGATGACGGGTTGCCAGCGGTCGCGAGGATTCAAGCAGGATCAGGAATTTTACACGGACACTCCGACTTATTTTAACAAGAGTGCAGATGCAAAAGGCAAGTCTCCCACGCAGCGAATCGAATCGATGGGCCAACCGCGAAAGCGTGTGGTGGTTTTTGATTTCTGGAACGACACGCCGGTCAAGGCCAAGGATGTGGGGGCATTCGCTTCGGAGGAATTACGCCGTGGGCTGCACCTGACTCAGCGTTTGATTTTGCCGGCAGATGCGAAAAGTGAGCTTTCAACCGAAGACTTCATTCAAGGCGATAAGGTCCGCGTGGCGCAACTCATTCGCGAAGGACGCAGAATGGGAGTGGCCGCGCTTGTGATCGGCCGAATCTCCAAAGTAGTTTTCCGCCAACGCGGGGATGACGTGGGATTGCTGAGACAAGCTCAATCTCTCGCGGCGGTAGACGTTGAGATTAAAATTTTCGACGTCAATAGTGGCCGGGAAATCTTTTCAGGTGGACGTTCCGGCGAGTCCGCTAGCAATTCGCTCATCGCCTTTGAGCAAGAAAATATCCAAAGCGCCGAGTACCGTGCGGAGCTGACCCGTCTTGCCGCTCGAAGCGCGGTCGGAAATCTCGTTCAGGACGTGATCAAGTCGATCGAAAAGCTCTCGTGGGAAGGTCGCATCGCTAAAATCATCGGCAGCAAAGTTTACGTCAATGCCGGCAAGAGTTCTGGAATCATCGGCGGCGATATTCTGAAAGTGCTGACCCCGGGCGATGATATTTATGATCCACTGACCAGCGCTTACCTCGGACGCACGCCCGGACAGCTCAAAGGCACGCTTGAAGTCATTGATTTTCTGGGTCCCGACGGAGCCGTTTCGGAAGTTCATACCGGCGGCAACTTTCAAGAAGGCGATTCTGTCCGGTTGTATTGAGGGCGGCAGTTGCAAGAGCCGCGGTTTTTAGCCATACACAAGCCATGCAACCCCGGATCGAAATTCGCCGGAATTCTCAAGATCAGCCGTGGTCGTATGCTGAACTCGATGCACGCCAGCGCATTGTCGCTGACGAGTGCCGAGCAGGGGGAGCGGGCGCGTTGCTGCTTTCTGAGGTCGCGCCGGTCATCACGGTCGGAAAGCGCACGTGCGATTCTGATTTTCTTCTTTCTGAATCTGCTCTGAGTTCTCGAGGAATTTCTGTTTACCCGACCGATCGCGGCGGAATGGCTACTTTTCACGGCCCCGGGCAATGGGTGGTTTTTGTCGTGGATTTGCTAGAAAGATTGACGGGTGATCGTCGCGGCGTGAGACGCGCGGTCGAAGGACTCCTTGAAATCGCTTGCGAAGTTTCGCGCGAATACGACGCGAGAGCTGAGGTTCGAGAGGGACCCCAAACAGGCGTTTGGATCGGCGAGAACAAAGTAGCTTCGGTCGGCGTAAAAATAGAGCAGGGCGTCCTGCTCCACGGGATTTGCGTGAATGGGTTTCAAATGCCGCTCAGTTTTACCGGTATCCGGCCCTGCGGACTCGAGCCGCAAGTCGCGTATCTTTTGGAAGATCCGGTTGTCTCCGGAGCGCAAGTGGCTGACCGATCAGTGAAATTTGACCGTCTCGGCGATCGACTTCGGCAGCAAGCGCTTCGAACTTTTTGGCAAGTGACTTGACGCTCTGACGAGTTCAGAGCTATAGACCTGATACTCGTTTTTTGGATATGTTGGCTCGTAGCTCAGCGGGAGAGCACTACCTTGACACGGTAGGGGTCGCTGGTTCAATCCCAGTCGAGCCAACCATTTTCACTGCAGATCCACTTCGCAATCCTTCGCCCCACTCAAGCTGCGCGTTTTTCCTTCCGGCTAGCAGCCAGTATTCGGCCCATCTGTTCGCGCTCCGAGCGCCTCATGAGTTTTCTCACTTTCGGAAAGACCAAGTTTTCCTCTTCACTCAAGTGGTGTTCGACAGTCTCCATCAGATCTTGAAGGCGGGGCAGGATACTCTCGTCGGTCTTGCTCACTCCGCTGATTTCTCGCAAAAGTTCCTTCATCTCTTTGTGTTCATCGATACTGACGGTGATCTGGTCCCTGAGTTCACCGAACTTTTCAAAGGCAGGATAAAAAATTGTCTCCTCCAGATGACTGTGCGTTTCGATCAGGTCCTTAATGGAAAGATAAAGCTGCTTGATCTTGGACCGATCCGTCGTCTGGTCCAGATCAGAAAACAGGCGCTTGAGCTTGTCGTGGTCTTCTTTGAGTAGGTCTAGGACGTCCATAATAAGGCTCCTTTGTGTCAAAGGAAGCAATCGATGTGCCTGTCACTTTTTTTAGCCTCTTTTTTTGAGACAGCATTCGGGCGCTTGGTGAATGAATTATTTTCGGGTTAAATGGGCCTAGTACCATGGCAACACCGACGACTTTCAGAAAACTCAGGGTTCTCATTGTTGAAGACGTGACCGAGATGGCCGCCCTCTTAGGATGCATGGTGGAATCCATTTCTGGCGCCCACGTGTGCGCGCATGCCGCAAACCTTTGGGAGGCGCGTCTCGAGGTATCTCGAAATAGGCCCGACTTGGTACTGCTGGATGAGGTTCTGCCGGGGGAGTCGGGGTTAGATTTTCTGCCTGAGTTAGTGGAACTCGGAATCCCGGCAGTGCTCATTTCAGGGGTTCAAGAAACGGTTAGTGCCCGAGGTGCTTCACTGCCACGCGGAGCCCTGGGGCGACTCAAAAAACCGGAGCTGATGGTAGAGTCGGGTCGTAAGCCAGCTCGTCTGGACTGGTCCGAGATTCAATTGCGCCTGACTGACTGGATCCAAGAGCTCAACAGTTCTTCGGGCAAATCTCCCGACAGATCCCCCAACAAATTCCCCAACAAATGCAAAGATGAGTGTTGACGCTCCCAATGGGGATTGTTAATGAATCCGCTCCACAATCGTGAAGTCGAGCGCTCGGAAGCTAGTCCGGATCACCGATGCGCCCATTGAACTTCCAACTTGGACCGCCTCATAAGGGTCGATCAAGATGTGGATATTGAAAAGAAATGCTTGAGTATTGCTGAAAGGAATCGATTCAAATGTCTGTAACTATTCGTCTTTCTCGTCAGGGCGCCAAGAAGCAGCCCCAGTATCTGATTGTTGCTGCTGCAGCACGCGGTAAGCGCGATGGTCAGTATCTCGAAAAGCTGGGCTACTACTTTCCAAAAGCGAAAGCCGTGAAAGACAAGATCAAGGTCAACCTTGCAGCCGTCAATACCTGGAAAGCTAAGGGCGCTCAGGTAACACAAACGGTTGGACAACTCCTTAAAACCCTTGCAGAATAGATCCTAAGCGATCCTGTCAGGTTCGTGCGGTTGCGGCAAAAGTAGTTTTGACGCATGGGCGCGACAACGATGGTCGTGGAAGGTGCGTGCGGTGCGGTGTTTTTTTTCCGCTCATAAGTACGCCCTTTGAGTGCAGTGTGTTGCGATGCTTAGGCGCAGGGCCGAGCAGAGCGGCGCATTAAATCAGTTGTTGCGTTTGCAGTGGCGGAGGAATGCACGATGTCCACATTACCCATTAACCCGGTCTCGGGCGGTGAAGGCTCGAAAAAAGAATTGGGCGAACTCTCAAAGATGATCGAGTTCATGGCCAAAATGCTTGTCGATTTTCCGGACAAGGTTTCGGTCAACGAAGTGATTGGCGAAAATACGACCGTGATCGAGCTGCGAGTAGCCAAAGAAGATCTCGGTAAAATTATCGGCAAACAAGGCAGGACCGCACGGGCGGTACGAACGGTACTCAATGGAGCGTCCACAAAACTCAGAAAGCGCACCGTTCTCGAAATCGTCGAGTGATTCGACGCCGGGGCAACGCCTCCGGTTGCAGTTTGATTTTCTCACGCTCTTTCCCGAAGTTTTTTCACCCATTCTCAATTCCAGCCTGCTTGGCAAGGCTCAGGAAAAGGGGCTCGTTTCATTTCACCTGACTCAGATTCGTGATTTTGCGACCGATCGGCATCGGACCGTTGATGACACCCCCTACGGTGGCGGCGAAGGGATGTTGCTCAAGGCCGATGTTCTCCATGCGGCTTGGAGCAGTGCGTGTGCTCGCGTGAATGGCCCGGCAGTGAGGCGCAAGACCTTGCTGCTCTCCCCACAGGGGAGGCCCTTTGATCAAGAGCTTGCTAAAGAGCTTGTGGGGTATGACCAGCTCATCTTGGTCTGCGGCCACTACGAAGGTGTGGATGAGCGTTTTATCGAACTCTGCGTGGACCAAGAAGTCTCGATCGGTGATTACGTTCTGACGGGCGGTGAGCTCCCCGCGATGGTGATGGCCGATGGCATCACGCGCCTCCTGCCAGGAGTGGTCGGAAACGATCGATCCGTCTCTCAGGATAGCCTCGAAGGGGACCTGCTCAAATACGCTCAATATACGCGTCCTCGGGAGTTTCAGGGGCTCTCTGTGCCTTCGGTGCTGATGGAGGGGAACCATGGAGCGATTGCCGAATGGAGACAGTCCCAGATGGAGGAGCGCACTTCTCGTAAGCGCCCGGATCTCTGGCGGAGATACCAACAGCGCGAAAAACCAGGGAATACCTAGGGATTCCCTAAGGACTGCCCCAAGGACTGGTTGACGGTTTTTGACCGTGATGTTAGGCAATGAACCTCGTGTTTTTTCCTGTTTACGTTGCGCTGCTGCACTATCCGATTCGAAATCGTGAGGGAAAGCTCGTAACGACCGCCGTGACCAACATGGACATCCATGACATCTCACGGTCGGCGAGGACTTTTGGAGTTACAGAATATTTTCTGGTCACTCCGCTTGAGCCTCAACAGCAAATGGTTGGGAGAATCCTGGACCACTGGCGCACTGAAAAAAGTCGTCAGTACCATCCCGATCGTTTTGAAGCGCTCGAAAGAGTTCGTCTCGTGGCGAACTTTGAGAACGTAAAAGACGCGATTCGGACCGTGCACGGCCAAGATCCCGAAGTGGTGATGACCGACGCAAGTCCGTTTCCAAACTCGATCAGTTATGCGGATTATCGCCGCGAGCTGGAGGAGCGCAAGGATTCTGGCGTCACGAAACCACTTCTGCTGGTTTTTGGAACGGGTTGGGGAATCGCAGAAACTTTCTATCCCGAGGTACACCGGATTCTGGCTCCGGTGTACGGGCCTGAAGGTCATGGAGGTTATAACCACCTCTCTGTTCGATCAGCTGTCGCGATCATTCTCGATCGGCTGTTTGGACTGTAAACCGGCCGCGCCGGTGTCTGTTTAGCCTCTTAGAGGCGATTCGGATGCGAGTGCGGTGACATTGTGTCAGACGGGATTAACCGAAAAACTCAGGTGAATTGAAATGGCAACGACCAAAACAAAGTACAGAAGAACTTCCAAAGGCTCCCTCGTCCCTCAGAAGGGACTCGCTGCGAAAGTGGCGCTTGTAGACAAAGAATTTATCAAAACGGATCTGCCCCAATTTAAGGCCGGCGACACCGTTAAGGTTCATGTTCGCATTAAAGAAGGCGATAAAGAACGTATTCAGATTTACGAAGGTGTTGTGATCAAGCGTGCAAACGCAGGCGGAAGCAAGACCTTTTGCGTTCGCAAGATCTCTCACGGCGTGGGCGTGGAGCGTAACTTTCTAGAAACTTCTCCAAAGATCGCCAAACTTGAGGTGGCCGAAGTAGGCCGCGTCCGTCGCGCCAAGCTTTACTATCTGCGTGAACTCGAAGGTAAGGCTGCCAAGGTCGAAAAAGAAGTCGAAACTCAGGTCCAGGCTGCTGCGGCAAGCGCTGCTGCTAAGGCCAAGAAGACTTCTGAAAAGGCCAAGGCTTAATCGAAAGTCCGAGCGAGCGAGCTCGCTCAATAAAGCCTGTTGAAAAAACGTACAGCCCCTGACCTAGACTGGGAAATTCGGGTAGGTTTTCCGCAACTCACCGTCGTCGGTGTCGACGAGGTGGGGCGCGGATGCCTGGCCGGTCCTGTCGTGGCAGGGGCTGTTGCATTACCGGATGTCGTGGACTTCGAGGCGCATCCTTGGCTTCGCGAAGTATCCGACAGCAAGCTTCTCAGTCTGGAAACGCGGCGCAAACTTGCCCCGCTGATTCGATCTTGGGCCAAAGCCTCGGCGATCGGTTCAGCCAGTGTCGAAGAAATTGATCGCATCAATATTTATCATGCAGCCCACTTGGCCATGGTGCGCGCGGTGGAAGGTTTGGCGGACGGCCGCGAAAATCAGCCGGAATTTGTTCTTGGCCATATTCTTGTGGACGGAAACGCGCTCCCAAAAACTCTCAAAATCTCCGCAACAGCTGTCGTCAAAGGCGACTTGAAATGCCTGAGTATCGCGTGTGCCTCCGTAATCGCGAAAGTCTGGCGTGACGATCTCATGTTGGAACTGGACTCACGACATCCCGGCTATGAACTGGCTGGGCACAAAGGTTACGGAACTCCTGCGCATCTTCGTGCGCTCCAAAGTCTCGGGCCATCACCGATCCATCGCCGAAGTTTTGGCCCGGTCGCGCAGGCGGTAAAACAAATGGGCGGAGAGTTGCCCGTTCCAACTTCAAATCAATCTCAGTTTGAGTTCTAAATTTTCTCGCACGGGTCTTGAATGAGCGCCCGAGCTTTGCGGAGAAATTAGAATGATGACTCGAGACGAAATTCAACGACGGCACTCACTGGGCCGCCGCGCCGAACAATTTGCCGAAGCTCATTATCTCAAGCAGGGGTCGCGGCTGGTGGCCCGCAATTTTCGCTGTCAGGGCGGAGAAGTGGATTTAATTTTTGAAGAGCCCTGCGAAGCTACGGGGCTCGAACTCGTCTTTGTCGAAGTCCGGGCACGCACGGAGGGGGGCTGGGTGGATGCGCTCGAAACCGTGACGTTTCCGAAGCAGATGCGATTGGTACGCGCGATTCGGCTTTTTCTGGCAAAATACCGCGGTCACGCCAAGCAGTTGCGAGTGGATATCATCGCGTTTTCTCCGGCTGGAGAGACGGATCAGTCGCTCGGGGAACTGAGGCAAATTAAAAACGTGGGTCTCTCGACCGCTCCCTAACAACCGAGCGGTGAGGAGGTCAGTTGTTTTCGAAACTTTTGCGAGCGCGGTCTTCGGTGTCGTAAATATCAAAGGCCGAATCTTCGTCGAATGCCTTGATGATCCGCTTGAATTCGCTGCGCACTCCGCAATAGCGGGGCTTGCTTTCGGAGCGTGCGTTGAAGTCCTTGAGTGTCTGAATGAAGTTGGAAATTCCGCTGGAGCCCACGAATTCGAGTTTTTCCATGTTGATGATGATTTTGTGGGGGACTGAGTCCGTTTTGGCGTCAGTGATCAGATTTTTGAGATCCTGCTTGAACGGTTCCTGGGTCTCGTAGTCGAGCTTGCCGTTGACGTTCACGATGACGGTGTCGCCAGATTTCTTGATTTGAGTTCTCATACGCGGACTCCTTTTCGTTAGGTAGGGGCGCAATAACTTCTTTCGCGAAGCGCCCTCCCTGATATGATCACCTGAGCTTATGAGTGAGACCAAGAGGCAATATTTGCCCACAGGATTGTGGGTGGTGGCCACACCGATAGGAAATCTAGAGGACCTGACGCCGCGAGCGCGCGATGCGCTTTCCCGGGCTGAGGCCGTTTTGTGCGAGGACACGCGACGAACCTCAAAGCTTCTTGCGGCTCTCGGAGTCAGAGCCACCCTCAAGCGTTTTGATGCGCATTCGTCAGACAGAGAGGTCGAGAGCGTCGTCTCTGAACTCAGAGCCGGAAAAACTTTCGCGCTCGTGACGGATGCCGGAACTCCGGCGATCAGCGATCCGGGAGCGCTTTTGGTGCAAGAGGCTCGAAAGGCAGGGGTAGCGGTGACGCCGATTCCTGGGGTTTCGGCGGTGGCCACTTTGCTTTCGGTGTGCGGATTTATCGAAAATGAATTTACCTTCCGGGGGTTTTTTCCCAGAAAAAAATCAGAACGCGAGCGAGAGCTTAAGAGTGCGCGACTCTCAGCGGTGAGCCGAGTTTTTGCCTGGTTTGAAAGCCCAGAACGTATTGCAGAATCGCTGGAGCTCATCGCGGGTATTGAGCGGGAGTTCGGCGCCGCTCTCACTGTCTGTGTCGCAAAAGAACTCACCAAAATTTACGAAAAAAGTTTTTGGGGGAGCGCCTCAGAGGTTTCGCATGCAGTTTTGGGGGAAATAAAGAGCGAGGGCGCGCGAGGTGAGTGGTGTTTTGCCATCAGATTTCCGGAGCAGAGGGCAGCAGACTCCGAATCCATCGAGCAGAGCGAAGGAGGTGCGGGATGGCACCTGGCTCTCCAGTGTTTGCTGGACTCAAATATAGCGCCATCTGAGGCAGTCAAGCGAGTCAGTCATCGGTTTGGCATCGGCAAAAAAGCCGTCTATGACTTGGCATTGAAGCTCTCAGGGAAACTTTCTGACAAAAAAAATGAGGTGGGGGATTGACCCACGGGCTAACCCCCGTACACTCAGTAATGTGGTTGTGGAATGAATCTATGGATGGATTCATTGGGAGACAAAGAAAAAGCTCTCGCGGGCCTCGGTGATGTCAGGATGACGTTTCACTGGGGCTTTTTTTTGCCCAAAATCTCCGGTCATTTCAGGAATCTTTATTGATCATGGGGACTTACCCTGTTAGGTTTTCGGACCATGCCATGGTTCGATGATCTCAAAACGCCCAAGATCAAGGCGCAGGTCGCTGAGCGCACTTCGCGCGTTCCAGAAGGCCTCTGGGTAAAGTGCGCTGGCTGCGGTGAAACTCTTCAAAGCAAAATTCTTAAAGACAATCTCAATGTGTGCCCCGAGTGCTCTTTGCACTTTCGACTCTCAGCAGCCGACCGAATCGCCATTTTGACTGACGATGGCGCTTTTGATGAATACGCGGATGATTTGGTTTCGACGGATCCTCTCGAGTTTGATGACACCAAACCCTACAAAGATCGACTTCGTGCTGCGGCTAAGAACACAGGATTGAGGGACGCTTTTGTCGCGGGCAAAGCGAGACTGGGCGGCATTCCATTTCATCTTGGGGTTTTTGAATTCAAGTTCATGGGCGGCAGCATGGGTTCCGTCGTGGGCGAAAAAGTTGCCCGAGTTTTCGACGGCGCTCTACAAGACAAACTTCCGGCGGTAGTGGTTTCTTCGTCAGGTGGAGCCAGAATGCAGGAAGGAATACTTTCTCTCATGCAGATGGCCAAGACGAGTTCACTGATCGAGAAAATGCGTCGCGAGGGAATTCCGTATATCTCCATTTTGACTGATCCCACGACGGGTGGAGTCGCCGCATCCTTTGCGATGTTGGGCGATGTGATTTTAGCCGAGCCCGGCGCTTTGATCGGTTTTGCAGGACCACGCGTAATTGAACAGACGATCCGGCAGTCATTGCCGGCCGGTTTTCAGCGGAGTGAATTTTTGCTCGCGCACGGATTCGTGGATCGCATCGTTCCACGACGAGAGCTGGCGTCTGAATTGCGGCAATGGATGGTCCGACTGGGACGAAACACGTGCCGTTTTCCAGAATCCAACTGAGCAAAGTTCATAGGCAGTCGTTTTTCTTAGCGTGGATTTCTTTCGCTGCTCTCGCAGTGGTCTCGCTTAAAGCGTTCGCGCAGATTTCTCCTGGTGCGGGCGAGTCGGTCGACCACCCTATTCATTGGTCTGGAAAAAAGCAGCTCTGGGATCGAAAGTCCGGTTTGATCCGCCTCGAAGGCGCGGCCACGGTCAGGCAACACGGTGAGGTCCTGACTGCCGACACGATTTTTCTCAATCTAAACGATCGCACAGTCTCGGCCGTCGGAAATTGCATTTATATCGCCAAGGGAACCATCATTTCGGCGAGGGAGATTCGGTTTAATCTCGACACCCGTACTGGGATGATCATTGGCGGACGCGTATCGACCGACAGCTTTGCCCTTGCGGGCGAAAGAATCAGTCGGTTAGGCGAAGGACGTTTTCAAACCTTTCGAGGTGAGTACACGACATGCAAAGACTGCCCGCAGAGCTGGAGTTTTCACGGCGAGGATGTGGAACTCGAGTTTGGTGGCTATGCTCACATGTCCAATGTTCGTGGAAAAATACGGGACGTACCGGTCGTTTGGTTCCCTTACCTCGTGTTTCCTCTCAAGACTAAGCGGCAGTCGGGACTCTTGCCGCCGCGCATTCGCTTTACCGGCGACGACGGATTTGTCTACGTGCAACCGGTGTTTTGGGAGATCAGCCGCAGCACCGATGCGACTTTGTCGCTCGGTCACTACAGTGCGCGAGGCTTTCGAGGTGAACTCGAAGCGCGCTATGTCTTGTCGGAGCGAAGCCGAGGGCAAGCTAATTTTTTCTATCAATACGACAAGACGGTCGAGCGCCGTTTGAATTCACCTCAGGACATTACTTTGGCACCCGCAGCGGACCGTTGGGCGCTCAATGTCGAGCAGACCCAGGTGCTGCCTTTTGGAATCGAAGAAAAGCTCCGATTGGTTGAAGTGAGTGACAGCCAATATCCGATCAATTTTTCGACCGATGTGCCGGGACACAAGGATTCGGTGCTGACTTCGGGTTTAAGTTTCGCCCATTCCACATCACAGGTCAGCTCATACCTGGCAGGGCGAAGATTCAGAAATCTCCTGAGTGCAGATCCGCTGGTTTTTGATTCAGATACCGTTCAGCTTTTTCCGACTGCCGTCGTGACCACAAATGACAAGAGTCCAATTCCATCGTTACCCGTGTCGGCCGGACTGACTCTCGGGGTGGCAAATTTTACTCGTTCAGGTCCAACGTTTGACTACGACGTCATACCCGGGGTCACGCCTTCAGCCGGAACGCCGTATGTTCCAGGTGTGGATCCCATCCGCAAAGCCACCCGCGTTGCGGTTACCCCGTCGCTGTATACGACGCTTCGTCCGGGTGACGTGTTTTCATTGGTTCCTTCGGCGCAGTACCGAACCTTCTTTTACTCGTTTCATAATGTTTCGGGGATGCCCAATCTGGTGCGCTCTTATCTTCTGACACAAGCGCAAGCGAGCACCCAGTTAGAGCGTGTTTATGAGACACGCGATGTGGATACGCCTCGAATCAAGCACATTATTAGACCCTCATTGACCTATTCGGTCATTCCGATGGTGCGAGAGGATCGAGATCATAACTTTTTGAAACAAGTGGAGTACGCCCAAAACAACGGCTTTTCAGGCTATAACTTTGATAACAACGACATTGTACCCATCGACTCCAGTCGTACGTACAATAACTATTTTGAGCCCTTGGGAAATTCACTGAGCTACGGTGTGACGACTGAGCTGATCCGTAGAAAGGGTCGGATGGATGCTCCCGGAGCCAGTTATCAGCGGTTTCTCGAGTTTGGAGTTGGGCAAAATTTCAATTTTCGTGAACTCCGCAATTCGCCGGAGGAAAGGCAGCCCTTTTCGCGTGTCCAGTCAAGTCTGAGCCTAGCCTTTGATCATCTTGAGTCGACGACCTATTACTATTATTTTCCGTACGCCCAGCCCAATCCTCCGAGTAACCGCAACAAGCTTTCGACTTCGCTCGCTTATGTCTTTGAACGTGCCATGCACCAGCGCGTTTTGGCTTTTGAGCGCAGTTTCGCGCTTGGGTACGCGTACGACCTGGTGGAACGAAATCGAATCAAAAACCTTACGGGCACGTGGGTGTTTTCTCTCAACGACTACGTGCGGCCGGTCTTTAGTTTCGATTATCACCTCAGCGCAGGAGCGGAGGATCCAAGTCGTTTTTTCAAAACCAATCTGGGCGTTGATTTTCAGAGTCCGTCGCAGTGTTGGAAAATTGCACTCAACTTTGCCCGGTCGATCGAGAAAATATCGACGAGCTTTGACTTTAATTTGACGCTCAATCTGACGGGCGCGGGTTTCGAAGGCTTGACCGAATCCGGAAGTCGTTACGGTTTGCAGTAGTCCGCAAGTTCCGCGACAATGAGCCTCATGGGTGAGTTCAAATTTCCATTGGCGGCGCTGTCACAACTCGAAGCCGCGATTCAAAATAACCAGGCGGTGATCGAAAAACTGAGCGCGCGGATTGTGCGCGACGTGAAGAAAAAGCGATCGCTCTTTGTGTTTGGTAGCGGACACTCCGCACTTTTTCCGATGGAGATGTATCATCGCGCAGGGGGCGCTTCGTTTGTGATTCCGCTGGTGGCTGAGTACCTGTTGCCGTCGGCCGGGCCACCGGTAGTGAGGGCATTGGAGCGAACTCCCGGGGTCGCAAGTCATTTGCTCAGGCGCGCGCGTCCTAAAAAAGGGGAGATGCTTTGGATTGCTTCGCAATCAGGGATTAACGGTGCTGTGGTGGAGTTTGCGCTCGAGGCAAAAAAGCTGGGGTTGTTTACAGTCGCGTTTACCAGCAAGAAACACAGCCTTTCGGTGGCCTCAAGGCATCCCTCCGGAAAAAGACTTATGGAAGTCTGTGACGAATGCGTGGATCTGGGGGGCGTACCGGGTGATGCGCTGGTGCCGCTTTCTGGAAAGGTGAGCGCAGGCCCGTTATCGACGTTGTCCTCCGTGTTTCTCGGGCACACCATCTTGGTGGATGCCTGTGAGCGGCTAGAAAAAGCAGGCGTTCGTTGCGTTTACACGAGCGTCAACACTCCCGACGGTGAAACGAGAAACCGCACGCTCGAAGCCGTTGCCGCCGAGCGCGATCCGCTGCTTCGCTAGCCCCGCGAAGGTCGTTATCCGCTGGGCAGGAAATGCCCATTTTTACGCGGAGAGTCCCAGCATAAAATAAGTGAGATGCGCATTCTCCTATCAAACGACGACGGCGTTCACGCCCACGGTCTTGAGGTCCTCTATCAGGCACTGAGAAGTATTGCGGACGTGACTGTGGTTGCTCCTTTCGAAGAAATGAGTACGACGGGCCATTCACTGACGCTGCAGCGTCCGCTTCGGATGATTCCGGTACGCAAAGATTTTTACGCGGTGACTGGGTCTCCGGCAGATTGCATTTATCTTGGAGTACGCAAGGCTATGAAGGCGCTCCCAGATCTCGTGGTCTCCGGAATTAACCGCGGCGCCAATATGGGGCAGGACGTTTATTATTCCGGAACCGTCTCAGCAGCGCGTGAAGGCTGCATCCTGGGGATTCCTTCGCTTGCCGTGAGTCTCAACGTGAACTTTGATCATCCGCCGCCAGATACCCATGCCCATTACGAGAGTGCAGCCAAATTAGCGGCGTCTTTTTTAAAAAAAATTCCGGCCATGGGACTTCCGAAGCATACGCTGCTCAATCTCAATGTTCCTGATCTCCCATTTTCGAAAATCAAGGGCGTGAGGTTTGCCAAACAGGGATTTCGTTTTTACTCGGGCGGAGTGCTTCAGCGCAAGGACCACCGGGGGCGCGATTATTTTTGGGTCGGGGGTACTTACGAGGGATTTCGTCCTGAGACCGGAACGGACTGTGATGTCGTCGAATCCGGGTACGCATCGCTGACTCCGTTGAAGCTCGACTCGACCGATTTTGATTTTCTCTCCACCTTGGAGCAGGACTGGAGTACTAAAATTTTTAAACAACCCAAAAAGGCACGAAAATGAGGATGTTTCGTGCGGTGATCATCCTCCTCGCGATAGGATTTTCGCTGAGCGCGTGTTCAACAGTCAGACCCAAGAGAACGGGGCGGGTTGGGTTCATGGAGCGATTAGCGATCGAAGACCGAAAGTCCGGTGGGCGCAGCGCACAGGAAAGCTCGGTGTTTCAAAAGAAGTCCACTCGTGCGGCACGCCTGACCGAATCCTCTGACGACGCAGGTTTGCGCGGCGTTCAGATTTCAAGACTGAAGCGCTATGGAATGCAGTGGCCGCTGAGCGATGTTCAAGTCACATCAAAGTTTGGAAGCCGCAACGGAGATCAGCACGAGGGTATTGATCTGCGGGCGAAGGTGGGAACACCCGTTTTTGCGGCTCATTTTGGTCGCGTGCTTTATGCGGGGTCGGGCATTCGGGGTTATGGCGGTCTATTAGTGCTCAAGCATCCTACGGGTTTTGCAACGGTCTATGCGCACAACTCGAGGCTTTTGGTGAAAAAGGGAGCGATGGTCCGCCAGGGGCAGAGGGTCGCTCTTTCAGGAAACACGGGACATTCGAGTGGTCCCCACCTACATTTCGAAGTGCGAAGCGGGGTCGTGGCTCTGGACCCGCAGAGTTTACTGGGTTCGCCGAATTCCACAGCGCCCTTGAAAGCGAACGCGAAGCATTCCCGGCGAATCGCGAGCTCACGTTAGATTCAAGTCTCCGCGCGCCTTGCCAGAAGCCGCCCCATTGGCTTATACCTTTCAGCCAGGTCCCATAGTTAAATGGATATAACAGCCCTTTCCTAAAGGGCCGTTCCAAGTTCGATTCTTGGTGGGACCACCATTCCAAGAATCGAACGAGAATTTACGGCCGCGGAGTACACGCCCAACGCGTGTACGACGAGGCAAGTTGAACAGGATGTTCGACTTAGGAAATTGTCCATGCCGAGGGGTGCACGAGAATCATAAAATCTCATGTAGTAATTGTTAAATCTCATGTCGTAATTGTTACTTAAGGAGGAGTCGGTTGCGAGAATGTAAAGTTTATTTGAAGTCGGGCTCAGCGAGCGTAGACTTAGAGAGTGTAAAAAGTTTTGTGTAACCGGCGATTATTATGACCGCGCCTCTTCAGGAATGCGGTCGCCAAATACGATCTTGAGTTGACCCAACATCACCGGCCAGTCCCTCTTACTACGAAGGGATCCCT